>CAKORQ010000001.1 GCA_934101445.1 uncultured Bacilli bacterium
TACAGAAATCCGTTTCTATATCTGTAATATCGGCACTTTATATCCAAAAGTTAATAGTGCGTAAAATTCAAATTTTAGCGAGCCTTTACTTTCGCTCATACAACAAAATATTCTATCATAATAACTGTTATTTTACCATCAAAAAAGCACCCAAGCATTTCTGCCCGAGTGCCATCAAATCCCATTTCTATACTCTCACTTCAAATCCGTTCTTAAAGATGAACCGTATATCATCCTTTGCATTTACAACTACTTCCTGCACAAGACTGCTCCAAAGTCCTTCATCGAACTCTTCTACCAAAGCCCCCTGCTTTTCCAAGGTCTGGATGAAACCCTTAAGCAATTCTCGTTTTTCCCTTTTTCCGTTAATCTCTCCTTTTATCTTATCACGCTTTTCTTTGATGGAGTCATACCGTTTTACAAGTTCTGTATACTTTCTTCCATACTCATTCTGATCAAGGTTCTTCCGGCTATTCTCTTCAATTGCTGCTTGCATCTGTTTTGCCAAGATATTCATTTCTACAATGCAGTCCCCAAAATCCTTATCAAGCAAATCTGTGTTGCTGACCATGTCCATCATATTTTTTGTATTTTCAATGATTTCTTCTTTATCTGCAAATAAGGCATTGGCTGCCTGGATAAACAGTTCTTTAATTTCATCTTCCGTAAGATGTGGTGTTTTACATTTACACCCATTTGCATATTTATGGTTGCATTGGTAGATTACCCGTCTGTACTTATCATTGGAATGCCAGACCTTTGCCCCGTACCAAGAACCGCACTCTCCACATTTTATTTTAGAAGAAAAAGGTGTAGTTCCGCTATATCGCCCCATCGCCTGACGTCTGTTAAGTTCTGCCTGTACCTGCTCGAACTGGTCTGCTGTAACAATACCTTCATGGTGACCTTCCACATAATACTGTGGTACTTCACCGTTATTTGTCACTCTTTTATGGGTAAGGAAATCCTTTGTGAAACACTTCTGCAGAAGTGCATCCCCTTTGTACTTCTCATTTTTCAGGATGCTCTGTACTGAACTAATATGCCACTTATCTTTTCCGGCAGGAGTCTTTACCCCCATCTCCGTCAGTTCCTTGGCAATCTGATATGAAGAACCTCCCTCTAGGAACCGCTTATAAATATACCTTACTGTAACTGCCTGTTCTTCATTGATGATAAATTCTCCGTTGGGTCCCCGGTCATATCCAAGGAATGTTTTAAATCCGACACTCGCTTTTCCATCGGCAAAAGATTTTCTTTTACCCCATGTAGTATTTTCTGAAATAGACCTAGATTCCTCCTGTGCAAGTGAACTCATAATGGTAATCAGCAGTTCCCCTTTCGCATCCAGTGTCCAGATATTCTCCTTTTCAAAATAAATCTCTATCCCATTTTCTTTAAGTTTTCGCACTGTTGTAAGGGAATCAACCGTGTTTCTGGCAAATCGGCTGACCGATTTTGTGATAATAAGGTCTATCTTTCCATCAAGAGCATCCTCTATCATCTGATTAAATCCTTTACGATGACTGGTATTGGTTGCTGTAATGCCTTCGTCCGTGTAAATCCCGGCAAACTCCCATTTTGCGTTGCCCTTAATATACTTTGTATAATAATCGACCTGTGCATCATAACTGGTTGCCTGTTCTTCCGAATCAGTCGAAACTCTGGCATATCCGGCTACTCTTCGTTTTCTTACACTTTGTAAGGGTATCGAATCAAAGCGGTTTCTCGTAGCTGGAATTGTGGTCACTCTTTTTGCCATCCAATCACCTTTCCTTCCTTATAATAAAAATCAATTCTGTCTTCGTAATTGATAGCCTTTTCTATATTCTGTGCAAACAATCCATCACATTGTTTTTCATGGAAAAGCATCTGTACTGCCCTTCTGAATGTACTGTCAAATTCTCTTGGTGCAGGACAGTTTCTACACACCCATACTTTATACTTCTTTTTATGTCCGGATGTTCCCATTCTCCAATTGTCAGCTTCAAGCATCCCACCACAGCATCCACAAAACAGCCGGGAAGAAAATCCACAATAGCCTTTCTGATATTCACGCAAGATTCTCTTTTCTGTTCCATTCTTCAATCTGAATGTGATATAAGCATTGTCAATGGTAATAACTGTGACCCGGCTCTTGACAGTATCTGCACAAAATCCAGCAAGGCAGAATGCCTTGACGGCTGCATCCTCCAGTTCTGTTTCATAAATATCCCGAAAATCGCACTCTGCTTTTCCTTTTCTTTCCTTTGTATTACATACCCATTTTTTCCCGTACTTGGATGTTCGTCTGCTTATAGCACATCCACAATTTGCACACTTGACAATCCCAGAAAAGGCAGTCAGCTCCGGTTTTCTGTTGGGCATCAACTCGGCTCTTTCCTTCATGATCTGCTGTGCCTTTGCAAATTCTTCCTTGGACACCAAAGGTTCAAACATTTCTTCCACGGCATACATTGGAAGTTCTCCCTGATTTCGTTTTCGTTTATGGCCTTCTGTAAAAAAATTTTTCTGTAAAATCATGGTACCTGTGTAAGAAATGCTTGAGAGAATATTTTTAATAGTAGAATCGTCCATTGGTACACCGCTTTGTCCCTTTACTCCCTTGTCAGCCAGAATCTTGGCTATGCTGTAAGCGGATTCTCCAGAAAGATATCGTTTGTAGATTTCCCTTACAGCCTCTCCTTGTTCTGGAATGATGCTAAAATCTTCCCCATTCCACTCATAGCCGTAAGGTGCCTTGTGGCCATTTGGAATACCCATTTTAAATCGTTTTCTGATTCCCCACTTGACATTTTCTGAAATGCTCTGACTTTCTGCCTGTGCAAATGCTGCCAGAAGAGTAAGCAGTACTTCTCCCTCTTGGGAAAGGGAATGTATACTTTCTCTTTCAAAGAAAACATCAATTTCCATATCCTTCAGATGCCTTGTGGCCTTTAAAGTATCTACCGTATCCCTTGCAAATCTGCTGACCGACTTTACAAGTATAAGGTCTATTTTCCCTAAATCACAGTCACGCATCAGACGATTAAATTCATCTCTGTTCTTTGTGGCAGTTCCTGTGATACCTTCATCAGCATAAACGCCTACATATTCCCATTCTGGATTGCTCTGTATTAAAACACTGTAATGACTAATTTGGGCAGAAAGGGAATGATGTAGCTGTTCTGTTTCCATTGATACTCTGGCATAAGCAGCTACCCTTTTTTTCGTATGCTGTCTTGAAATAACATGTTCAATTCTGCGTACCGTTGCCATAAAAAACCTCCTTGTCAGTGTGCTATATTCCCGTAACTTCCGAACTTTATCAAGCGGATATCGGTAAATAATGTAGACAAAGATATGGCGTATTTCTGCCGGAACATTGTATCAATTTGCTCGTACTCATCATCTGAAATAATGCCCTTTTTCAGAAGTTGTTTTACCACAAGCATGGTACTCTGATACATTACTTCATTTTGCATCTGCTCATTCGTCATGGCTGTCACCCCCAAAACGATCTTTGATATAGCATTCATGGGAACAATATTTCCTGTTCTTATTTCCATAAACCCTAAAAGGCTTCTTACAGCACGGACACACAAAATCATATGATGCTTTCCGATTCACTTGATTCAGATGAGAATTCCACCATTTATTCCGACACTTGTCAGAACAGAACTTCTTCTCTTTTCTCCCTGGTGGCTGAATAACCGGAATGCCACAGCACAAACAAAAATGACTATTCTCTCTGGTTTCAGATTGTCTTTCTGCAATGCCTCCCAATCCGTTTCTTTTACAGAATGTCTTAACTGTATTTGTGCTTATCCCTAAAACCAGTGATATTTTTCCATAGCTGTATCCTTTTGCTCGCAGTTCCGCTACCTGTGTTCGCTGCATATCATTCATGTGAAACACCTCCGATAATGGAAAGGAATAACCGTTATACTGTCTTCTCTTCTATCTGGGTAAGTACCGAAAACAAGTATTTTCCTATTTTCACATCATTTTGTTTTCCCTTCACAATCCGATGGACACAGAACAGAAAAATGGGCGGTAGTTTACTCAAGGGCTATATACTCATAAGATTTTGGCCAAAAAAATAAAGCCTATGAGGTATCAATTTCCCCATAGGCTTAGTGCAACATATTAAATTCTCACAGCATAATCAAGAGATATCCAGCCAAGACCACTTTTCAACTTTCCCCATCCGTTTCTGGCTCCCTGTCCAGATTGTATCTCCACAATCGTAAATACCCCAGCCCCCGTATGTTTTCCTGTCTTAGGATAGTTAGTCCCTGCTCCGGTACGGATATTTAAGTCTGGTATTTCCACTTTCACCTTAAATGGAACAGAATTTCCTGTTGAATTCCCTGCATATTTTTCATAAAACATCTGACCATACTCCGTTCTTTTCTTCCGTACAGCTGTGCCTTGATCTGCAGGTTTTTCAAATCCGGTAAGGACTGCTATCGCTGCCTCTTCTACAGAAGCTGCCTTGCAGAGAGTCTGATATACCGCTTTGTATCCTTTCAACTCCATAATCAAAAACTCCAGCTGCATCTCCAGGTCACCGATGGATGTTCCTTTCTGCCTTGCATAATTTAACAGTTTCTGCTTTCTTGTATGGTAAGTCCACTGAGCCAGACCGTACCCTGCCTTATCCGTAATGAAATCAGGATAGCTGTTGCTATCCACAAGTGTGGTGTATTCTTCATCAGAAAGGTTCCGTTTCTTATTAAAACTGTTCTGCAGATTCGCAGCTTTTAAACCGCTTTCTGCATAAAGGTTACCCATCAGTCCAGCTGTGCCATACGCATTACCGATCTTGGAAAACACGAAGTCCCAGATATCCTTTTCCGATAAATCCTGCATATTTTCTGTTGTATTTTCTTTCATCTTTATCCGCACAGTTTCCCTGAAAGTATTCATGGTGTAGGGAAGCCCCAGCTGGCTCCATAAATGCTCCGGGTCTGCATGACCGGACGCCACGCCTCTTTTATACCCCTCGCTGTGGCTGATGATCACACCATCCGCCATTGGGTTCAGATCATACATCACGCATAACATGGCAAATAATTCTGCTGCTGATTCATAAGTCCGTCTTGCAACAGTCCTTGCCGCATTCACATCAGGGCACTCAAATGCTGCTCCGCCAGTATAATGAATGCATCCGGGTTCACACATTTCCACCCCGATGTGGGTATTATTTGCGCTCCCCCCGGCATGCCATCCCCTGTGATTCCACGGAAGTGTCTGGTACACCGTTCCATCATTACCATCGATAAAGGCATGGACACAGGAATTCTTATGTGCCGGACTGTTCCATGAATTAAGAAAGACTGATGCCTTCGGCTGGGGACATCCAACCGAATGTAACATCAGTCCTTTTACGGTGATCTTTCTATTTGCCGTATAACACGGATTCTTATTCAGAATAGCCTGTACTATCTTCACTTTTGCCCCTCCTGTTTCATGGCATACACAGCGGATTCGATCAGGTTCTCCAGCTGGGCATCCGTAATCTCAACACCATACTGTCTGGTTATTCTGAGAAGGAATTCCTTTACAACACTCTTCTTAAGCGTCCCCAGACCGGATTCCGTATGGGTCTGCTCTGCTGCCTTTACGGCATAGACCGCCCAGTCATAAAGCCATTCCAGATTGCTGTTCTTTACTCTGCTCTTCAGCAGCGGAATGGCATACCGTACAAGTGCCATAATGGAAACCACTACAACAAATCTCAAAACTTCATAAATCAAATCATTCATCCTGCTCCCTCGCTTTCATCATTAACATTTCTATACTTTCTGGCATTCTCATTCTTGGCTTTCCAGATTACAAAGCCCGTATGCACCGCAAGTTCCCCATAGGCACTGGGTACAATCACAGAGACTGCCGAAGTATCAATACACAGTTTCCCGGACAGAAAAACAGCGATGAATGAAAGAATCACCACCGCTGTTACAAAAATCACATTATAAAGATAGAGTTTATCCGTGAACCCTCTCTTCTTTTTCCTGCCTGCCATCTGCTCCCTCCTTTAAAAATGTGTTGTCCCGGAGGTTCTTTGCATAAAGCCTCCGGATTTCTTTTATTGTTGCCTTTGCCACGCCATTCGGGGTATTGGTACTCTCCATATGTTCTTCATACTGGTCGCATTCGGAAAGTACAAAATCAAACTGCTCCTTCGTATGCGGAGTCCCCCTCATACACTCATTTCCAAAGACAAGGATGTCTGCCCTGGTCTTTCTGATCCGCTCACTGGCAGAGTCCCTGATATGCTCATCCAGCTTTCCCTCAATCACATCAACCCTTTTTACAATATCCGCATTCATATGGTTACCAAGCCATGTGAGGATTTTATCCCAGGGATTCAGCTTTATGGGGGTTACCTGGATAACGGTCAGCAGCAGAATAAAAAGGAATACCCCGAAGGATACTCCCGTTTTCAAATCAAGTAACTGCATTACGCTCATATGAATTTTCCCTCCTATTCTTCCACGGCACACGGCTCAACATATCTGATGTAGGTATAACCTGCACCATCATTTTTATTTGCCTCATTCAGTGTCTTATACTTCTTTCCGTTATGGGTAAATGTAGGCATATTCCCCACATAGGAAGAACCCCCGGCACCGGAGTTTCCATACACACCATAGTTGCCTGCAAACCACCCTGCCCCGCCCGGTGAATAGGTATAGCTCGTATTGGAACTGGAAGGACCAAATGATGCGCCAAAATTTGTATAATCCGATGTCCCTACTGCTGTCTGTCTTCCGCCCAGGTTGCCTCCGGAGCCATCCTGTCCTCTTTCACCGCCTCCGGAGCCTCCTTCATTTATAGACAAAGCTTTGTACGGCTGTCCCATAGCTGTTCCATCCGTTGTTAATCCAGTTATACCTCCACCGCCTCCGCCACCTGCAATCAAAAGAATTTTATTCCTCTGCTTATAGGTATTGGAAGCATTATTACCGCCAGACAAGGTAATATTTTCCGTTGCAATATAGGTTGCTCCGCCACTTCCTGCTCCATAATTTCTCGAAGTTCCACTCCCAAAGTTATTTCCATAGGCTCCGCCATTCTGTCCGGATGAAGTTCCATTTGCTTTGCCACCGTTATAGACATACAGATAGGTGTCTTTCTTACATTTTCTGTATGCCTTAACATGACCGCCTTTCCCGCCTTTGGCCGTTACGCTTTTGGAGGTACCATCAATCGTGATGTTTCCGGCAGCGTCACCACCTGCCCCGCCCCAGCATTCAAACTCATAGATACCGTCTGCCGGAACATGAAATGCCTGATAAGTGACATTTGCATTCAGAAAATCATACACCGTATCAATAAACACAGGTACAAGTTCCTCATCCTTCGTAAACTTATACTTTTCACCCGGAACATAGATTGTATCAGAGGAAAGGCTCGTCTTCCATCCACAGAAGGACTTATCCTCACCATATTCATATACATTATCCGGCATGGTCACATCATCAGATAAGGTCTTCCCGTTGTTATAATATAGGTCTGCCTTCTGGGTCGTTTCCTTCTTCCCGTCAATCAGGGCTGCATCTCCGGAATCCATTGAAATGGTGATCTGCTTTTTGAATACGGCATACAGTTTTACGGCTGACTCGCTGTTTATCACATAATCTGCAAGCACACCGCCGTCTGCATTTGCATCCGACTTCCATCCCACAAAAGTATATCCTGCCTTTGATACGGAAGGTGCTGATGCAACCGCGTCATTAGAAAGGGCAGCTGTCTGGGTAATGGCGTTATCCGTATCAATCTGATAAGTGACCTGGATTCCGGTTGCATAAATCACATGCTGACCAAGATAGATAAATTTAATCTCCTGTGTATCTGCATTATCATAGCAGTAATACATGGTATTCTTATCATAAGTGCCTAACTTCTGGTAATCGGTAACACTCATGATCTTCTGGACAAGATTACCCGTGGAGGAAAGCTGCTTTGTGACTTCATCAGCCACATTTTTTATCTTTTTATTGGTTTCCGTCATATCCGTATCATGTTTCTTCTCAAGCTCTGTTAAATCTGTCTGCGCCTGTGTCAGTTCCAGAATGGTATTTCTTGCAGCAAACACAGCTGTTCCGTCCAGAACCGAATCTCCCACCTTTGTGATCTGACCGTATCCCTTTGGTTCAAGCACATCCGTTGTCCCGGCCTGTGTACAGTAAAGGGTACACCATCCCGGAGCAGAGGCTGATGAAGTTGTATCGCCTACGGCATACTTCTTTTCCCGTTCCAGTCCGGCTGCCCCGCCGCCCCCGCTGCCTCCCGGCGTGATAGTCTTAAAGGTATTCACAAGATCACTTATCTGGACTGCCGTGACCTTAAACTTTGCCAGTTCCAGGTCATAAGCCGTGTTGTTATAATTTACATTCACATCGGAGGCAAGATTCGACAGTTCCTTTGCCGTTTCCGTAAGAATCTGAATCGGCTCATCAGCATTGGATAAGTCCATGTGAAGATATATCCTGCCGAGTTTTGTTTCCCCCGTATCTGCCAGCTGGACAGCCACCTCTGTTTCATACAGTTCAAAGAACCGGCCTTTAATCATGCCGAACCCCTGACTGATATGAAGCACATTGCTTCTTGCAAAGGAAACCTCACAGCCTTTGAACACCCCTGCTCCCGGCAGAACCGTCTGATATATGATTGCATCATCCTGCGGTGTCACATTCCCGCCCTTGAAAGTCTTTAGTGCGATTGCCATTTTCCTTACTCCCTCCGTAGTATTTTGGTAAGGTCTAACCTTACCGTTCCAAAAATCAGCTTGGTGTTTATCCCCCGTTCTTTTCCTGTAAGGATGGATGTATAAACTGCTTTATCAGACAGAATCCTTACTACCTGACCAAAGGACATCTCATCCGGTCTTACCAGGCTGTCCCCGTTTAACATAGTCAGTTCAATCAGGTTACTGTAGGAAAGACTGGCGAAACGGTTATGTGCCTCGTTCATTGCTGCCGATTCAAAGGACGAATTCTCATCATGTTCGACTGCCTTCATCTCACACACCACGGGCGTTATCCTGTCCCGGTCAAAGGTGTCATACCCAAGGTCAGATGCATGAAGAAAATACACCCTTTTATCTGCATAATCCGAAGCAGCATCATAAAGCACCAGCTTATTCACATCTGCAGATACCGACTTGATGGTCAGTGATTTCTTTATGATGTTCGGTAAATCGGCTTCTATGGTAACCACTCCCGTTCCTGCCCTCCCTACGCAGACCCGGATGGCTCTGTTCTGGATATCCAGTCCTGCATCAACTACAATGCTGTATTTGGAAAGAGCCGGAATAATAATGGAATCCATCAGATTTACGATATTAAAATGTCCGCCTGCCTGTGCAGGTGTGATATGAAAATACCAGTCCGTGGTAGAAGATGCCGTTTCCACGGACAGCCCCGGGATGTTCTGCTCTGCGTCCTCATTCTCTATAAACATTTCCGTAATCTTTCTGCAGATATAATCTTCCAGTGAACCCTTTCCCTGTTCACTGACATCAAATAAAATGTCCGTATCAAACAGTTCCATCAGCGGTTTATAGGATATCTGCATCAGATTCTTGGATTTGTCCGTTCCATAAGTGATTTCAGTAATCACTCCGGCATACTCTTCCTTCCCTCTGGAGATACGGATATAGTCCTGCTTTGATATACCTTTCACCGGGAGAATGGTAATGCTGTTTTCATCTCCTGAAAGATAGTCTTCCTTATAGGTGACAGAGTCAATATTGGTATTTCCGACCATACGGAATGCCGGAGTAAAGATTTCCACATTATACGGTTTCATAACTGATCTTCCCTTCTACCAGTACATCAAGCATATTTAAGCCGTCATGGGTTACCGAGATACGGTTCGTTCCATGCTGCAGATGAAAGAACCTCTCCGTTGTGAAATCACAGACCTGATACCTGTCCGCTACAACCTCATCCGAGACTCCCCTCTCCGTTATGCTGTAAGGAACACTTGTTGAGTCAATTACCAGCTTATGATCACCGGAAATGATTCCCTCATATCTCCCGGTCTCATACAGTTCATTATTCACATAATGTTTCCATACCGGATTTTCCGCAGGACCAAAGATGGTAATTCTGCATGGAGAATCTTCATAAGAATCCGAATCGATCAGGATGGTATTCTTGGATTCATCCGTATAGGAATAAGTATATTCATACGGATACACCTTCCCTCCAACTGCGATGGTTTCTGCATATTTCTGTACCGTTCTGTAAAACAGTCCGGCTGCCAGAAATACAACATCACAGTTCAGACACTGACCGCCGTTTTCCAGTTCTGCCTTTCCAATCTCCACAAGCCTCACGGGAACCCGGAACGTTTCTTCCATTTCATACATAAGAGTCAGGGGTACGGCTCTCACGAATCTTGTAAATTTTCTATATGTCTCATAAGGACTCTTTCCTGCAAACAGGATTTTTCCTTTCATCTGCCCCTGGGAAAAAATTTCCTCAAGTGCAAAAAAATCCGTTCCTATCTGTTCATACTGGGTATTATCCTTATAGCCGAATCCTTCCACGGAATGGAAGAAAGCAGTCCGGCTGTTTAAGTCAAAACTGCTTCCTTCGGCATTAATCAGTTTAAATTTTCTCATAGATACGCCTTTCCAAGCTGACGGTTCAATCCGCCTGCCAGTTCTCCCACAAGGGTTCCGGAATCAAGAACAACCTTCTGATTTGCCATCTGCGGCAGATATTTGGAAAGCATGGCCGTCAGTCCGCTGATATCCGTCTCCTGTCCGCTGCCATTATGATTCTGTATGGCAGCCGTACCTTTTGTTCCAGGAATCATGGCAGATGCCAGTTCACTCATGGGGCCTTTCAGTTTTCCAAGGTTACCTTCAATACCTTTCCCCATAAGTTCAATCATGTCCGGCATATAAGTGTGAAAATTGGAAAGCGGTCCCTTTTCCGGTTCAGAAAATCCGATGTAGTCCCGGATGGTGGATGCAATGTTTCTTACCTTATCCACAAGAGAACCGATCATGGAACTGATACCGGATATCAGGTTACTGATGATATCCTTTCCCCAGGTAAAGGCACTTTTTGCAATTTCAGCAAAAGCACTCCCGATACTTCCGACCTTTTCTTTTATGGTGGATACCATGTTCCCCATTCCGGCAGCCACAGAGGATACCAGATTAGACAATCCGCTTGTAACATTCCCCTTGATTTCCGACAGTTTAGAACCAATCGTGGATGCAATATTCTGCAGTCCCGATGCTGTCCTATCCTTCATGGTATTCAGGTTGTTCGTGAAGGTCTCTGCCACGTTATGGATAGCAGAGGAAAAGTTCTCCTTCATATCCCCGGCAATGGACACTACCTTATCTTTGATGCTGCCCCACAGGCTTTCCGTATTGGATTTGATGGCATTCCAGCCTTCCACTACTTTATCCTTCATGTGGGACATTGCCTGTGAAGTATTTTCTTTCAGGCTGCTCCACGTATTCTGAACAAAATCCCTGATATTAGATGCAATGCCTGTAACCGTATCCTTTATGCCGTTCCATATAGAAGAAGAAAATTCCTTAAGTCCCGTCCATGCATCGGAGATGGTATCCTTCACGGAAGATGCTGCACTCTGCGTGGAGGACTTGATACTTTCCCATGCAGAACCGATTTCTTCTTTCAGACCGTTCCATGTAGAAACGGTATTTGATCTGATATTCTCCCATGCAGAAGCCACCCCGCTTTTGATACCTTCCCAGGCTGATGAAGATGCCGATCTGATTCCCTCCCAGGCGGTTGATACAGCTGTTTTCACACTGTCCCATGCTGTACCAGTGACGGTTTTGACACTCTCCCAGGCTGAAGAAAGACCACTCTTGATATACTCCCATCCGCTGGATGCCACGGTTTTGATTCCTTCCCAGGCACCGGAGAAAAAGGACTTAATCCCTTCCCACGCAGACACGAAAATGTCTTCTACAGCATTTAAAAAGGAATCCCACGCATTACGGAATCCCTCACAATTGTCATATATTAATTTGAATGCCCCAGCTACCGGATTGACAAGGAACAGCAGAAGTCCCTGCCAGTTGTTCTTAATGAAATCAAGCACCCCGGAGAATACCGACTTGATTCCGTCCCATATTCTCACAAAGAAGTCCTTGATTCCTGTCCAGAGATTGATCCAGAACTCCCGGAAACCGTCACATTTATTCCAAAGGACAGCAAATGTGGCTACCAGTGCCACAATGGCTGCAATCACAAGTCCGATAGGATTGGCAAGCATCACCGCATTTAATGCACCAAACACTCCGGTCACTGCACTGATGGCACTTCCCATTGCAGGGAGAATCGTCAGGATCGTTCCCACTGCAGATACGATCTTGCCGATTACCAGAAGTACGGGACCGATAGCCGCTGCTATGGCTGCAATCCGCACGATGGTTTCTTTTGTCTTTGGATCCATAGCATTCAGCTTATCGATGATCTTCTGAATAAAAGACACCACATCCCGGATAACCGGAATCAGTATCTCGCCAAAGGAAATGGCAAGTTCCTCCAGCTGCGATTTTAAGATAGTCAGCTGTCCGGAAAGGTTATCCTGCATCACATCCGCCATATGCTGACTCGTGCCGTCACAATTTTCAATGGCACCTGACAGCTTATCAATATCAGCCGGAGCTGCATTCATAACGGCAAGGAAACCGGACATGGCATTCTTACCGACAAGTGCTTCTGCATTAGCAGCCTTTTCCGAATCGCTCATCCTGCCGAATGCCACCCGGCAGTCTGCCAGAATATCATTGAGGCTTCTCATGCTGCCATCTGCATTGGTAGTACGGATTTCCATCTCTCCAAAGGCAGCCCCTGTGAATTTCACTTCCCCTGCAAGATTATTCATCATGGTACGCATGGCGGTACCAGCTTGGGAAGATTTAATTCCGGCATTGGCCATAAGACCGATTGCCTCTGCCGTATCTTCTGCTGAAAATCCCAGCGCACCTGCTATGGGCGCACAATACTTAAAAGTCTCACCCATCATGGATACATTGGTATTTGCATTGGAAGAAGCTGCCGCCAGAATATCAGCAAAATGCCCTGAATCAGCAGCGGTAAGTCCGAATGCTGTCAGGGCATCTGTTACAATATCCGATGTGGTTGCCAAATCTTCTCCGGAGGCGGCAGCAAGGTTCATGATTCCTTCAATACCGGAAAGCATATCCGAAGTTTTCCATCCGGCCATAGCCATGTAGTTCATGGCTTCTGCTGCCTCGGTTGCGGAGAACTTGGTCCTGGCTCCCATCTCCCTTGCTTTTTCCCTTAAGGAATCAAACTCATCACCTGATGCCCCTGACACTGCCTGAACCTGTGCCATAGCGGAATCAAAGTCTGCTGCCGTCTTTACCGCTGCTGTTCCCAACCCGATGACCGGAGCCGTGACCGTTTTGGTAAGGGCAGAGCCAACGGATGATATGTTATCACCCAGTTTTTTCATGTTCTCACCCGTATTAGCAAGTTTCTGCAATGCTACGGCTGACTGGTCCGCCTGTTTCTCCAGCTTTTCCAGCTGCTGTTCTGTTGCGATGATTTCCCTCTGCAGGGCATCATACTGCTGCTGTGAGATTTCCCCGTTTGCAAGTTTCTCATTAGCCTGCTGGGCTGCCTCCTTTAACTGCTGTAATTTCTCCTTTGTTTCCGAAACAGCCTGTGCCAACAGCTTATGTTTTTGTGTAATCAGTTCCGTATTGCCGGGATCAAGTTTTAATAAGTTATTTACATCCCGAAGCTGTGACTGGGTACTCTTGATTTCCGAATTGACCGATTTTAAGGCTGTGGAAAGTTTTGTAGTATCTCCACCGATTTCCACGGTAATTCCGGCTATTCTGTTTGCCATCTACTTTCCACCCCCATTTTAGGTACAAAAAAAGGAGCCACTTGGCTCCATAAAAAAGGCACCAGCTAAAAGCTGATGCCCTGTTTTTCATTATGCTACTAAATTAAATTGAATTCTCAATGCCTGAGCTATTTTATTAAGTATTCCGGCATCCCAAATTGAACCAATCTGTTTTTGTAACCTTGATTGATCCAATGGCATTGTCTGTTCCAAAAGTATGACACTTTCCTTCTGCAATCCACACCCTTTAATATGTACATGGGTTGGAATACAATGTTTCCCCAGTTTAGAAGTTAACGGAGCAATCGATACCATCGTAGAATATTGATTGAATTTATTATTTGATACAATCAATACGGGACGACACCCCTGTTGCACACTGCTCCCCTCCAATACAGGTAAGTCAGCATAATAGAGATCACCAAATTTGTACATGTTTTGTCCTCCAAATCTAAAGTTTATAGTATTTGGAGCAAGGCAGATGCGAACTAATTCTTCCCATCTGCCTTTCTCCGTAACCGGAACATGTATTTTTCAAAGCGTTTTCCTATCTCTATCTTCATTAATTATCCTCTTTCATTTTATTGGATAAGCTTGTTATAACATAACTCATGTTTTTAATCAATACCACGTTCCAAAGTTGATAAATGCATTCACTAGAACTTATTAAAATCCTCCTGTGTTGCCAAAGGAAGATACTCATAATCATCATTCTGGCTTTCGATAAAAATATCATTAACCATTCCTACCGTCAGCAAATCAAGGTCCCGTAAAGACAACCCGATTTGCAGACACCTCAGCAGGAATAATGGTGTTGTCATTTCACGCTCTGTTGGACGAAGTTTTTTTTAGCTTCGGCATCCGTTTTAATGTTCATCCCCCATAACTCGATAAGCTGTGGCAGAACCTGATAGATGGAAAATGTGTTGAATTCGTCCAACCATTCCTCCACTTCATCCGGAATGGAAGGGTCTGCGTGTTTGGCCATAATAAAAGCAATGTTCTCAAACATCTCAAGGGAAAACAGGTCAAGGTTACTTTCCTCTTCCGAATTATCTCCCAGGTTCTTTTCCAACAGAGAAATATCCTTATAGATATCTCTTTGAAATTTCAGTCTGTAAATACGGGGAATGGCGGCACTCGCTTTGAATGCCACCTCTTTCCCATCAATTTCAATCGTTCTTCTTACACCCATATACTCTGCCTCCTACTTCTTACCTTCTGTAGTATCCGTTTCTTCTTCCTCATAACCGCCTACGGCATCCGGCTGATATACTGCCTTGTACCAGCCGTTATAAGCAGCTGCTTTTGTGGTATCTCCGGATTTTGCCTTAACCAGCCCATTGGCAAGCGGACGGGCTTTGATGGTCAGTTTCTCCGTCTGTACTTCCTTTGTTGCCTCATTAGTCTTGGAAGAAATGCTGGGTCTGGATGCAGAGCAGTTATACAGTACATGACGGATTTTTTTCAGATCGCCGTCAAACTCAAACAGCAGTGCAAAGTGTCCTACCTGTGAATTACTGTTTTCCACAAGAACATTATTGGAATCTGTCGTTTCATTTAAAATTCCGGTACTGAAAGCCTCCGGAATAAGTGCAATCTCCAAATCTCCGGAGTAGCCCTGATTGGAATTGATAACAAAATACTCCACTCCATCTGCATAGAAGGATTCCGGTTCTCCTTCCGGATCAAGGGAAATGGATACCGCACCGGGAATGGGAATCGGCGTATCCCATGTGATTGTCCCATTCTCTGCTTCTCTTAATGGTGCGAAATGGACATTGCTCAGATTGAATTTCACTTTATTCTTAGCCATTTTTATACCTCCATTTGATACAGGACTTCATACAGCTTTTCGCTTGAAATCCATACTTCTGACTTATCATAAAAAAGACCATGCCCTATAAGCACAGCCTCTACCTTTTCCTCCAAATCGATATCCTTATAATCTGTATAAAGTTCGATATGAAGTTTATTCACTTTAAAATAGGTAACCCCATCGGCTGCAAAATTATCTGCTCCTGGATAGAGATACACAAGGAAAGGCGAATCAGGGGACTCCCCTTCCGCAAAATGATGATATGCAAATGGAAGTTTCATTTCTTCCAGCATTTTGGTTACGTTCTCTGCCGTCATAAACCTTCCTCCACTGCTTTCTTAAGCTCCGAAACAGCCAGTGTTTCTCCTTTTGCGATATGAGGTTTTGCCTTTGTCCTTCCCCCGCCACGCTTGGCATGTCCATATTCCAAAAGGTGTGTCAGCTGGTACTTTTTTGCATGAACAACATAGGTTGCACCAAGAGAAGAATTGGCAGTCTGTGTAATCTCCCATGACTTTTTATATGCTCCCGTATCTACCGGAGCGTTCTCCTGTATCTTCTTTTTCACATCATCTGCCACATCTTTCACGATGGTCTTTACTTTGGAAGCTGACAATTCTACATAGTCCTCAAATTCCTTCGCTATGGCGTTTCCCATCTCATCAACGGATACTGTTTTCATGACTACCTCCTTACAAGCTCGGCATGGAACTTCAAACTCCTGTGCTTAAAAGCCATATCATCTACAGAAATAATATTGTAAATTCTATCTCCCAGCAGAATCCGGAAACCATCAGGAGTTATTGCTGCTGTTTCTGAAGAATACCGGACTGTAAAATCCATCCGTTCTGCGTGGACAGTCTGTGCTGTCTCTTCCCCTTCCTTTTCCCCGGTCTTGGTACTGGTAGTCGCATAGCAGGAATAATAATCTGCCCATACATTTTTATGGTTGCCAATTTTATCTGTTACCACTGCATTTTTTTGAATGGAGATTCTTACATTCATAGCAGAAATGTGCATCAGAATGCCTCCTTCCTGTCCCCACAAAGCAAATAACGAAGTGAACTTATCAGGGCATGATGGTCAGCTTCTTCCCGATGTTCATAGAGATAAGCTGTTGCATAGAGAACGGCAATCTCTATCTCTGGTATGCATGCAAAGGACTCCTCCGGTGTTACCCGAAGGATATCCCTACAGATTTTTTCCGCAGACTGGACAATACCAAGAATCAGAGCATCTTCATCAGTGGTATCCACACGGAGATACTGTTTTACCGTTTCTAATGCAACAACCATCCTCTATCCTCCTTACCCTTTGGAAGAAGCGGTGGTTTTCAGATTCAGAATCTGAACAGCCTCCGGAAGGAGGAGCAATCCATCCACACGTTCCTTTGCCACAAAGCCTACCATTCCATTTCCAGCAAACAGTTCATTCAGTGTCTTGAATGATCTGGCTCCACGGTCAGCAATGTTGTAATAAGAATAGTCACCAAAGGAAATCGCATTCTCCGGTGCATACGCAGAAGTACGAACCTTATACCCCGCAATCTGATCCGGTTCTCCTGCAACCAGAGAAGGCTGCCACAAATACTGACCGTTGTTGTCCTTCAGCTTACGAATCTGCGCAATAGTTTTATCATTCATAATGAAGGATGCACCCTTACGGTATGGTCTCTTCAACTTATAAATGAGGTCAAAGATATCATCTGCCTTAATATCTGCTGCCAAATTTCCTACTTTTGTCCCACCAGTCGTAGCATCAAAAACACCATAAGGTTTCCCCTTGCCATCCCCATTTAAGAAAGCATCTTCTTCGGCATTTGCAAGTGCCCTGCCAAACTGGGTAAGAATATATTTCTCCAAATCAAAAGCAGAATCATACAGGAGTTCTTCTGTTACCTTTATTGCTACATGGAGTTTGTGGGAATCTACAAACTTCTGGTCGAAGGTAGCATCACCAAAAGTAAGGGCTCCGCCTTCCTCTACCCATAATGCGGCAGGTGTGGTAGCTGCGATATTGATTTTATGTTCTCCGGAAGTGGTAATCTTGGTAGCAAGGGCACGCATGATATTTTCTTCTTCCAGCACCTGGATCAGACGGTTATCATACTCCACAGGTACAAGATATCCGCCATCGGCATCCACACCTTCCTGCAGGACATCCGATACTTTACGAAAATTGGTACGGAGTGCATCGACCATCGCATTCTTATAGGCTGCTCTTTCCCTGAACGGCTTTGCACTTTCCGTTTCCATCTGTGCATTCGGCTGCATGGTAATCGGTGTACTTGTTGCCTGTGCCAGTTTGTCATCAATTGCCTGCTGACGGGCAAGACGCTCAATCTCTGCTGTCAGATTCTGAACATCTGCCTCCATTTTTTCATAAGTGGCTGCATCCTCTGCGGATACAAAACCATCTGCATTACGCTTTGCATCAAGAAAAGCTTTTGCTGTTTCCCATGCTTTTGCTCTCTTCTCTGTAAGTTCTAAAATCTTACTCATGAAATAATCCTCCTCTTAGTGGGATAAAAGACTGAGTCTCTTATCCAAATCTGTGATACGGACTCCCGCTTTTTCCGGTACCGTTTCGTTTACTTTTGCAATAAAGCTATCTTCCACAGCCTTCCGGCTGAAAAGAACATCTGTCGAAGGATACACGTTCCCCAGCTTTTCAGGTATTGCATCCTTGGGGTTTTCGCCTTCTGTAGCGTCTGCTGTCTTATCAGATACAGAACTATCCTCAAACAGGATTTCATCCACAAAACCTAACTCCTTCGCTTTCTTGGCATTCATCCATGTTTCGTTTGCCATAAGTTCAGAAATCTTTTTATGGGACAGCTTTGACTTGGCAGCATAAGCATTGATAATGGATTCCTTCACCTCATCCAACACATGAATGGCCTGTTCCATATCCCGTGTATTTCCGATAGCCATCATCATGGGGTCATGAATCATAAGCATTCCCACCGGACTGATGGTTACCTGATCCCCTGCCATTGCAATCACGGATGCGGCCGAAGCAGCAAGTCCATCAATTTTTACTGTTACATTGCCCTTGTAATCACGGAGCATGTTATAAATCTGTGCTGCTGCAAATACATCTCCTCCCGGTGAGTTAATCCATACGGCAATATCCCCACTTCCACTTTCCAGTTCTTCCCTGAACATCTGTGGTGTGGTCTCATCTCCCCACCAGGTTTCATCAGAAATTTCTCCCGACAAAAAAAGCGTCCTGGGTTCTCCCGGTACGCTCTCATCTCTGATCCAGTTCCAAAACTTTCGTTTCATGACTTTCCTCGCTTTCTACTATTTGGTTTTTCCTGCTGATTTTCTGCATCTGTATTTTTATCCGCAAATATGCCTGCATCTCTCAGTCTGCATAAAGCGCCATTCACCAGATACAGATTTCCACCTTCCTCATCCGGGATGGGGTTCAAATCTTCCAGTTCCCGGACATCATTGGGTGACATGAATCCGTTCTGCAGTCCTATGGAATAACCTTCCATTCTGGATTTGTAATCTCCACGAAGAAGTCCATCCACATTCAGCTTCACAAAATACGTTCCTTTTTCTCCCGGTAAAAACAATGCCTTCTGCAGGGACTGTTCCCATCGGATTACCCACGGATCAAGCGTATATTTTACAAATTCCAACGACTGCTGCTCAATGTTATTAAAGCTGCTCTTATCCAAATCTCCTATCATATGTGGGGGAATCCGATAAAGCCTTGCTATTTCATTTAGCTGAAACTTCCTTGTTTCCAGAAACTGTGCTTCTTCCGGTGGAATACCAATCTGCTGGTATTTCATACCTTCTTCCAATACAGCAATCTTGTGGGCATTGTTGCTGCCACGGTACACCTCGTTCCATGACTCCCGTACCCTTGCAGGGTCTTTTAAGACTCCGGGATGTTCCAGAACGCCACCAGGATTTGCTCCATTTGCAAAAAAGGAGGCTCCATATTCCTCACAGGCAAGCGTCATCCCCACAGCATTTTTTGCCATTGCAATCGGAGAGAAACCTTTCAGTCCATTAAACCCCAGTGCCGGAATATGCAATACTTCCTCTGGCTTTAAGATGTAGTCCTTGGTTTCTTTTAAATAAGGATTCTCGTCACTCTGTCTGGAATAGGTGTAATACAGATTGCCACGTTCATCCCGGTCTACTTCCATACGATTAGGGAGCAGAGGATACAGGGCAATCACCCTTCCTGCTCCATCCCTTATAATCTGTGCATAGGCATTCCCCCAAATCAAAAGATGGCTCATCATGGTTTCACGAAACACAAAGGATGTCATCTCCGGATTGGGTTCATCATGCAGAATTCTATATAGGGGATGATCTGTTACCATCGTCTTGCCACCATTTTCATCATATTTATACACATGAAGCGGCAGTGAGGCTATTGCCTCAGACAGTATTCTCACACAGGCATACACGGCTGTGGTCTGCATGGCTGACCGTTCATTGACCGCTTTCCCGGAAGAAGTTCTGCCAAACAAAAAAGACGGTCCCCCGCCTACTGTATTCACAGGCTTATCCCTCGCCTGTGAAAATCCAAAGAATTCTCTGATCCCCATAAATTTCTCCTATTATCTTTCCATACTGTTAAGGGCTTCCCGGATTAACAGGAAGCCCAATATCGAAACAAATATCATTTTCTTCTCCCAGATATCTTAAAAGACAAACAAACCTCTGGAGTCGTACACGCTTTCTGTGGAAACATTTTCGCACCGGATAGCACGGTCAAGTGCCATGATGGTTGCCACTGCTCCATCAATCTTCTCCGTGGATTTTTCCTTATCCGGTTTCACATTTCCCGCCGGGTCTGTCCGAACGAAAATATTATCCATATTCCAACGCAGTACTGGATGCCCTCCATGTGCAATCCGCTGTTCCAACGTCAGTTTCATCAATTCCTTCGTTGGTGGTGACATGGATGCAAAGCCCTGTCCAAAGGGAACTACCGTAAATCCCATACCTTCCAGATTCTGTACCATCTGGACTGCTCCCCACCTATCAAATGCTATTTCTTTTATCTGAAAACGCTCTCCCAGCTTTTCGATAAACTTTTCAATAAATCCATAATGCACCACGTTTCCTTCCGTAGTCATGATTTTCCCCTGTTTTTCCCACAAGTCATATGGGACATGATCCCTGCGAACCCTGAGCGAAAGGGTCTCTTCCGGTATCCAATAATATGGCAGTACCTCATATTTCCCCTCTGCCTCTTCCGGTGGAAATACCAGTACAAAAGCGGTAAGGTCTGTAGTACTTGATAAATCCAGACCTCCATAGCAGATTCGTCCTTCCAATTCCCTCTCATCCACAGGAAAAGCACAGGCATCCCATTTAATCATAGGCATCCATCTAGTGGACTGTTTTACCCACTGATTCAGTCGGAGCTGCCGGAAAGAGTTTTCCTCGCTTGGGGTCTGCTTTGCAGATTCGCAGGCAGCTTTTACCTTATCCAGTCCAATCGTGATCCCAAGACTGGGATTCGCCTTTTCCCACACTTTAGGGTCTGTCCAGTCATCTTCTTCCGATGCTCCATAAATTACCGGATAAAAAGTAGCGTCTATCTTTCTGCCTTCGATGATATCCACTGCCTTCTGATGCAATTCATAACAAATGGAATTCGTATCATTTCCCGCTGTAGTTATAATAAAATGTAGTGGGTTTTTTCTTGCATCTGATGTTCCCTTAGTCATCATGTCAAAAAACTTTCTGTCCTTTTGCACCCATAATTCATCAAAAATAAGAGCACTGACATTGATTCCCGATTTTCCGGCTACCTCAGCTGACAAGGCTTTATACGTGCTGTTGGTCGGAATATAATGAATGGTCTTTCTGCTTGGGCGGATATCGCACCTACTACTTAATGCCGGACAGAGACGCACCATATCACAGGCTACATCAAATACCAACGAACTCTGGTCACGATCTGCAGCACAGCCGTATACCTCTGCTCTCTGCTCCCCATCTGCACATAACATATATAATGCGATTGCCGCTGCAAGTTCCGACTTTCCACATTTTTTTGGAACTTCAATATAAACGGTAGTAAACTGTCTATACCCATCAGGCTTTAATATTCCAAATACATCCCGAATAATCTTTTCCTGCCAGTCGATTAATTCAAACGGCTTCTTATAAAATTCTCCTTTGGTATGCTTTAACTGCTCTATGAAAGAGACCACATAGTCTGCTTCCTCTTTATCATAATGGGAGGTTTTTGCCATGAACTTTGTCGGTGTATATTTTTTCAGTCTCCGCAAATGACTCTCTCCTTTAACTCCACGAAAAAAGGACTCTTAAGAGTCCTCCTTCTGTATATTTACCTTTGCGTGTACCGATGAATGGCATTCAGAATCTGTTGCTGTTCCTCGGCATCCACTCCGATGCTGCAAAGAGCCTCTCTTGTCCCACAGTCGGGACAAATCTGCGTCTTTCCATCCACTCTTGAAAGTGCCGGAGCATCATGGTATCTCTGCCCACAAATGGGGCAGAGTCTAATATGTCCATTTTTTCTACTTTTCATGGCATATCCTCCGGCTTTTTTCAATAGCATCGTACAAAATATTTTCATCAAACTGAAAAGTTTCATATCCTTCAAGGCAGGTATGGACATAAGATGGGCTTGGCATTCCTATCTGCCTGTCCTCATGCATGATGTATACATATACCTTTCGTTTCCTGACCTTTCCGGTCTTGATTCCGGTAATCGGCAGTATCATTTCTGCCTTATAATAAAAGACCGGACACCCTTCATATCGATCAAGGGCATGCTCATCTGCGTCCGTAGTTTCCCATACAGCAACTGGAACACAAGAACCTTCTTTTGGTTCTATAGTAAGGTAAGAACCTGTTTTGCTGCCCTTAAAAAGCAGTTCATAGTCTGGCACGACCGATGTTCCAATAATTCTCGCCTGTGGGCAGCGTACCTTCATCTGCCTGATGTTTAGGTTGCTCCCATAAGCAATATAATATCTTTTCTGCATTCTGCATCCATCCTTTCCGAAGGAAATACCCTTCTACCACCTTAAGACCGCCAAGGCGGTCAATTGATAAAGTGGCAGGAGGCTATTCCCTTGCTGTGCGGAATGCCGTATCTCCTGTAAGTCGTTTCGTAAGGATGTCCCTTGCTGTTTTGAATTCATCCCCGATAAATCCGAGTCGGAGGAGCCATGTTCTCATTGCGTATTTTGGATTTTCATTCTGCTGCGGTTTAGGACTTGCCGTTCTTATTTCCTTTGCCATCTGGCTGAGTGCGAGGCAAAGCTGAATGTATGCCTTAAGCTGTCCGGCATGAAGTCCGTTTTTCTTTCCCTCTGCCGGAGCGTCAAATTGAAAAAGTCTGAACTCGATGGTTCCCTTTGTAAAAGTAGCATGGTAATTCAGCATATGGTACCGGCTGTCATTGTAATGCTGTGACCTGCCGTAGTTGCAATTCTGACTTCCATACCAGATGTCTGCCAATGCTGACATGGTCTTTGGCTTTTTCTTGTTAAGATTCTCAAGAAATCTTGGATCAACTGTCCTGCAATATCTGTTCATTCTTCCTCTGTCAAGGTTTAGGGCATCTGCTATAAGGCTTTCGTGGCTTGCCATAATGTTTGCAAGGTTTCTCATGGTCTGTGGTGTATGCCCTTTGGCTCCAATGTGAATGTGTACCCCGCAGCCCCTTGTTGCATCACTCTTTGCCCCTGCGTGTCTTAACTGCCTTACAAGTTCCTGTAAAATTTCTATGTCGGTGTAGGTAAGGATTGGTGTCACCAGCTCACATTTTTCGCTATCGCATCCGGCAATGCTTACATCCTTTTGGAATTTCCATTCCCTGCCCTGTGCATCCCATGCTGACCAAGTGTAATACCCGTTCCTTCCAGCTGTATTACCATATCTTTCTGTTCCGAAGAATCCTGCTGCCAGTTTTGCAGCCTTTTCTCTGGTAATGCTGTTCATTTCAATCTCAACCCCAATGGTCTGCTTTTTCATTTCTTCAATCTGTCTTGTAGTTTTCTCGTTCATGGTATGTACTCCTTTTTGGTTGTTTTCCTTTCGGTAGTACATATATCACTCTAAAGCGCACTTATTGGAATACCGCTACTGGACAAAGATACACAGCTTTTATTGTGTATCTTTTACCAGAAAATCATTTTTCCCCATCTGTGCAGACATTTTTCTCAGAAACCAGTTCTGCTACAATCTTGGCATATCGTTCCTGCTCACTTCCCTCACAGGCGGACATTGCTTTTGTAAAGAATTCCAGCGCTTCTTTCCGGTTGTCCCACTGCTTTTCCTCTCCATAGCATTTCACTATGACGGTATCCAGCTTCTTACAGGAGTCTTCTCCATAAACAACCCCAAGGCTTACATGATTATCCCACCTTACATGAATAGTTCCTGTATCATCCACATCCTTGACCGTTCCTCTGGTTCCCGGCTCAATTTCCCGATAAGGGTCATCCATCGAAATAAGTTCCACCCTGTCTCCCGGTCGGTACTCATTTTTTATCTGCTCTACTATTTTTCTTGAAGGAAAGAACATTACTGCTTACCCCCTTTCCTTGTCCCTGCCTTAAATGCTGATGAACCACTCAATTTGGAAAGCAGTAGCTTTCTGTCGGCTTTGTACTCATCCCCGATAAATCCAAGTCTTAAAAGAAAGCATCGGAATGAGTATTTCTCATTTTCGTTTTCTTTCGGTTTGGCTGTAATTCTTTTCTGTTTCATTGTCATTTCACAGATTGCTGCAATAAACTTCGTGTAGGTCATTGTTTCTTCCGGTGTGGTCTTTGAAAACCAAGGGAATGAAATGGAATCCTCATTCATTTCAAATCGCAAATCTGCAATTCCAAGGGCATCCTTTATCAGATTGCCCTTTGCCTCAAGCAGGCTTGTAAGATTTTCCACATTAACCTTGGTAAATGGAATGGTAACTGTAAGTTCCACCAAATCCTCCGTTTCTGTTTCCTCTGTGTTTCTGTTTTCTTCCCATTCTGCAGGAGTGATTCCCGTTGCCATAACGCAGGCATCAATGATTGGTGCAACCTCATCAAGGTCATCGAAATCTCCGAATTCAAGTTCTCCATTTCTGCCTACTGTGTAATTTCCAATCTCATATGTGCAGGATGGAACTCCAAGGTATCTTGCCTTCCCTCCTATTTCCTTTTCAATGGCTGTAACCATTGCTTTCCGGCTTTCGCCTTTCACATTAAAATGTAGTACCATGCTATGTACCTCCCTTTCTTTTGGTATGTACATATATCACTCGTACTGCATAAAATAGCAAGCTAATTTTATGTTATTTCTGCATAATATCTGATGCCGGAAAGCACAAATAACACATTGGGAAGAGCTACTCCATTTCCCCACATTTTATATTCTGCAGAGTCACTATGGGGATTCTGCAACCACTTCCTTATCTGTGCATCCGTTTTGGCTTTTACCGTATTTCCCACTGCTTTTGCGTAGACAGCAAAAATCTCTCTCCACCTTACAATTTCTGTCTCTGTTGGTTCCGGGATTGCAAGTCCATCACACCACCAGTCCGGAAATCCCTGCAGCCTTGCACATTCCGTAGGGGTTAGCCTGCGTACAATATAGTCCATTTCTGTTTCGTCATTCACAATCGGAGGGTCCTTATAATCGGTAGCCACTAAGGTATTCGCACATTCCTCATTTACTTCCGTGAAAAAGGATGCCTTGGAAGAAGAATACTTTGGCTGTGCCACTCCACTTGCTCCAGCTGCTACAAGTGTAGGTTCTACTTCTTTCTCTATCTGAAAGCTGAGTCTTGCTTCATACCCCTGACTCAGGGTCGGTCTTCCAATCCCATAGGACGGCTCCCCTACAAAGTTCTCTTCCGGGTTCTTCATCATCTGACTGGATGGTCCCTTGGGACCGTCATTCGCAGACAGCGTTGCATGAATATCTGCAAATGCAACTGCGTGTTGCTCGGTGGCATTTAAGGTATACATTACATCGGATTCCTTATAACCATCTCCCTTATGGGATGGTCTTGTGCCATTTCCTTCTATCACGGCTATTCCACCCTGGTTGCAGGTCGGATTCCCGCCATTGGCATCCAGGCATCTTGAGGTATCTGCTTCGTAAAATCCACTGTTCGGATTCTCTGATTTCATGGCATTGCTGTTTTTGGAACACACCCCGAAAGCTCTCGGCTGGAATAATGTCTGGTCATTATTGGTACTGAGTGTTGCCGACAGGTCCTCCTGTATTAAAGCTCCTTTTCCTCCACCCTTACATCCACACCGAATTTTTAATGTCTTCGGTGTCTGCAATACAAACGGCTGATTATTTCCACCTGTACCATAGGTAGACGAAACCGTCTGTGCAACCGAAAGTGGTCCCCGGTATCTCGTATCCTGTGAATGGTTCTCAAACATTATGCCGTCTGCTTCGCCTGTTTCTCCAATGCTTTCTGCAACACGACAGGCAGTACTTTGCCACGACTTGAAGCCCTGCGCAGAATACCCAGACAGGCCTTCTGACTCAAATAATATTTTTCCGGCACTCCATCCATCAAAATCTGCGACAAGGTAGATTCGTTGTCTTCTCTGGGGAACACCCCAATACTGAGCATCGAAGAGTCTCCATGCGACACTGAAACTGTCTCCCATGATGCGTCCTGCATTTTCCCATTTTGAAGGTTTAGGAACAGACACCTGCTCTTCTTTGACTTTGCAGATTTCAGTAAGAACTGCCTTGAAGTCCTCTCCCTTGTTGGAAGAGAATGTTCCGGGGACGTTTTCCCAGACAATGTATCTTGGGTATTTTCCATTGGTAGCCTCCCTCATCTCTTTAATAATTCTGATTGCTTCATAAAAAAGACTGGAACGATTACCATCCAGTCCCTCCCTTTTCCCTGCCACGCTCATGTCCTGACAGGGACTTCCAAAAGTAATAATATTTACAGGCTCCAGTTCCGAACCCTTAAGTGTGGAAATATCCCCATAATGCTTCATGTCCGGAAACCTTACTGTAGTAACTCTTACTGGGAACGGCTCAATCTCCGACGCCCATAAGGGTGTGATACCGGACAAAGCCCCTCCCAATGGAAAACCCCCGGAACCGTCAAAAAGGCTGCCGAGGGTTAAACATTCCTTATTCTGTTGTCCCATCCGCATCCTCCAATTCTTTCACAGCATCTTCATAGCTGATCTTTACTCCATCTCGGATGACATACACATCCTTACTATCCTGATTTCTGAACTCCAGATATCTCTTTACTGCTACATCCACAAATTTTGGTTCCAGTTCAATTCCATAGCAGGTTCTGTCAATCTGCTCACAGGCAATCAGTGTGGATGCAGAACCAAGGAATCCATCCAGTACGACTCCATTGGCCTGTGTACTCTGCTGTATCAAATAAGCAATCAGTGGAACCGGTTTACTGGATGGATGACCAAATCCATCCTCCTTGGAATTTTTAATTCCATCGAATTCAAAAATGGATTTCTGCTTCTGGTCACCATACCAGATATGACGCCCATCCTTGCGCCAGCCCCAGAAAATAGGTTCTCCATTGAATTTCCAGTCCGTTCTCATAAGCGGTGCCCTTGGCTTTTTCCACATCAGCCCTGCACCCAGTTTAAATCCAGCATCCTCGTAAGCATCAATAAACACCCTTGTCTTCATGGTGGCATAAAATACATAAATAGAAGCATCTACCGCCATGTGATCATGGAACTGGGTAAATGCTTTCATTAAAAATTCATAGCCGTCCTTATCATTCAGATCATCGTTTGCAATTTTCCCAGATGCATTTTCAAGTGCTACAAAGTACGGCGGGTCGGTGCAGACCAGATTTGCCTTAACCTCCCCCAGAAGGGAATCATAGGTATCTGCTATCGTAGAATCCCCGCAGATAACCCGGTGTCTTCCAAGATGCCAGATATCTCCGGTCTTAGAAAAGCACGGCTTTGCCAGTTCTTCCTCCACATCAAATTCATCCTCTTTTGCCTCTGTAGCATCCGGTGCAAAAAGATCTGCAATCTCCTGTTCCTCAAACCCCGTAAGCGATACATCGAAGTCATATCCTTGCAGGGCTTCCAATTCAACTTTCAAAAGAGCATCATCCCAGCCTGCATCCATTGCCATACGGTTGTCTGCCAGAATATAGGCTTTCTTCTGAGCCTCTGTCAGATGATCCACATACACACAGGGAACTTTGCTTAGTCCCTCTTCCTTAGCAGCCATCAGTCTACCGTGTCCGGCTATCACGTTATACTCTCGGTCAATCAGTATTGGATTGATAAATCCAAACTCTCTCATAGAAGACCGCAGCTTTAACACCTGTTCCTGTGAATGAGTTCTCGCATTATTCTGATATGGTATCAATTTCGAGGTATCTACAACTTCGAATTCTGTTGTTGTAATCATCCTTCAATCCCCCGCTTTTTCAGTAGTCTATCTAATCCCCGGTTTGCACCTTCCACATCTCCAGCATTGATCTGTCCACGGATTGTTCTGTATTCCTGAATAGTAAGATATCTCTTCATTCCTTCCAGCCTTCCCAGCACATATGCCAAATTCATATCAACCATTTCGTTTCCTCCCTGTCCTAAGAAGCTGTTCCATAATATCCTCCTGTGGATTTGCTCCGGTATATTCACTGCTGCAGTTTTCCTTCACAACCTGAAAAATCGAATACCAGATAGCGGATGCCTGTTTCTGGTATTGTTGCGATATCGTAATATATGGACTGGAACAGGCAGCTCCCGTTGTCGGATGCTTTGCTAAGAATCCATACTGTGTAATGGCTCTCTCGCATTGAATCCATCTGGATACGGCCACGGCATACTGTTCAATCTGCTCTTTGCTGATCAGCTTTTCACAGCCCCTCTCCTTAAGCCACATCCATGTCTTTTTAAAGATAGCTGCTGCCTCGAATTCCTCTCCATCTTTCTGTGTTTCCTTTAAATACTCACTGGGTTCAGGCATCTCTACTCCAGTTAAATCCGCTGTGTCAGAGAAATCCACTACCGTGAGTTTTCTGCCACCCGGATTTCCCATTGCTATTTTATCTGCTAAAGCCTTTGGCTTTCTGCCTGATCCTGTGCGTTGTCCTCCACGGACAGTCCCATCTTTCGCCAAGTGCATCACCTCATTTTTTCTATGAAATTGCTCCGGGGTCTTATTCCCCGTTTGATTTTGCCTTTTTTATGCAAAAGACCCTGCGCCCGTTCCCCCGGCGGCTATGATGTAGAGATTTGCATACCCCCTGGGGTGACAGTCAGTGCCATCTGTCTCCACGGCTTGCGTGGATTTTTCCATGACAGCTACTGCACAAAGCCTGCAGGTTTTCCATCCGGTTGGTTCCTCCCTCAGAAATTGGAATTTTATGATGAACCAATACGGATGGTACTGCTTTACCTTCTGCATAACAGATTTCACAAAGCGGATGCTCCTTCCGATATCTGGCTGATATCTTCGACCAGCTGTTGTTGTACCGTTTCTTTGCATCATACTTCCTTCCGTACTTCTCATACTCCCTGTTCCGTTGCTTTTCATGTTCCGGGCAAAACCTCTTGTTCTTATCAATCAGAACCGGACACCCTTGATAGGCACAGGGATGTTTTGGCCATGAAGGCATATCATTCACCACCCTTATTTTCTGCATAAGAAAAGCCCTCACTGTGTATACCACAATGAAGGCTCCTGTCGGCTTCTTTATCATATTTTCTGATTTTACAATATCATACCTGACACTATGGCATTCTATGGCAAACCATAGCAACTTTTAAATTAATGGGATTTTCCGGTATTTTTATTCTTGCTATTGCCTTGTTATGCCATCTCTGAACCGTTGTTATATCCGCACACATCTTATCTCCGATTCTGGACCAGGACAGGTTGTGAATGTAACGGTACTTCAATATCATCTGGTACTCCGGCTTTTCTACCTGACTGATGATTTCCCGTATCTGTTCTTTGAGTTCCAAAAGCAGTTTCACCTCATTCAGTATTTTTTCTTCCATCATGGACATCTTTTCTATTGTCTTAATGTAAGGAGCGTCCTTATTCTTTGTAGCATTATAATGCTCTTCAAATCCAGGAGACGAAATCGTCTGTGCCATAATACGTAGTTCTTCCAGTTCAATGGTGTCAGATTTGATTCGCTGGTCTAAGAGATATGATTGTCCCAAATATTCCTTTACCGTCATGCTTCCACCTCACTTTCCAGTTTCAAAAGAAGTGCTTTGCCATCCAAAGAAGTAAACACATTGAAATATGGAGATTGGAAAAATTTTTCACATTCTGACTTTGTCTGTTCTGCCACCACGTTCTTTTTCCCGTGGGATAGTTTTATCACAGCCTCTCTGTAGTCTTTTACTGCCTGTAACACTACAGCATTGGCCAAATTCTCATATGGGTTCATAAATTCTCCCTCCAACTCATTTTCCTTGGAATGACCATGATTGACTACATCTCTGCTTTGACAGCATCAATCAGTGAATTTTGTGTACTGTCCTTCTCAGACAATGCTTTCATGATTCTCTCATCGACTGTTCCCTTTGATATCAGGTGTATAATAGTAACTGTTCCCTCTGCCTGTCCCTGACGATATAATCTGCATACACACTGCTGATAAAGTTCCAAAGACCAAGTAATCCCAAACCATACCATTGTATTTCCGCCCTGCTGCAGATTAAGACCATGTCCTGCCGATGCAGGATGAATCAATGCAACAGGAATTTCCTTGTTATTCCATGCAGTGATACTCTCCTCGGAATCAATCTTTCCATAGTCCACGCCCATTTTCTGAAGGCGTTTTGTAATTCTATCAAAATCATGCTTAAACCAATATGCCACAAGAATCGGTTTCCCATTGGCGGCTTCAATGATATCCTCCAATGCATCCAGCTTCCGGTCATGATAGGTAATCACCTGTTTTTCATCGGAATACACAGCACCGTTTGCCATTTGGGAAAGTTTGTTAACAAGGGATGCTGCATTTGCCGCTGTTACCTCATGTTCCGGTGTCGAAAGAATCAGTTCTTCTTTCAGTTCTTTATATTTCTCCATCTCTGCCTCGTCCAGATAGACCGGATATTTCGTACTGATAAGTTCTGGCATGTCCAGGTAGTCAACGGCTTTCATGGAAATCGTAATATCTTGTATCTTTTCATAAATCTGCTCTTCTGCACCAGGCAGAAGTTTATAACTGTATACAACAGGTCCGTTTACCCTGTCTGGCTTAAAATAGTTCAAACGGTACTGTCCAATAAATCTTCCAAGTCTCTGCCCCATATCCAGAACCTTAAATTCTGCAAACAGATCCATCAGTCCCTGACTTGCAGGTGTTCCAGTAAGACCCACGATTCTTTTTATGAATGGTCGAACCTTCATAAGTGCCTTATGCCTTGCAGTCTGATGGTTTTTGAATGATGATAATTCATCAATCACAACCATATCAAAGTTGAATAGAACATTGCTTTTATTAACAAGCCACGGTACATTTTCACGGTTGATGATATAGATGTCAGCATCTGCTGTTAGTGCTTTCTTTCTTTGTGCGACAGTACCTGTCACAATGGAAAGTCTGTAGCCGGACAGCTGCTCCCACTTGTTTACCTCATCCCTCCATGTTCGTGTAACTCGCAGGGGACAGATAACAAGTACCTTCACAATCTCGAAATACTCATACATCAGATAGTCGATTGCCATAAGTGTTATGGCTGTCTTTCCCATTCCCATATCAAGAAGTACTGCCGTTATGGGATTATGGGTGATAAAATTGATTGCATACTGCTGATAACTATGCGGTCTGAATCTCATCAAGGATACCTCCTATATTTTCTATGGTATCAAGGACATACACCTTAAAACCTAAATGCTGTAACAGCCTATGCCGGGATGCCTGTAATGGTCTTGGCTTTTCTCCCGGAGCCTTAACTTCCACCAGACCAAAATGCCTACCCGGTAGGAATACCAATCGGTCGGGCATCCCATCAAAGGATGGGCAGACCCATTTAGGACAGATGCCACCACGTTTTTTTACTTCACTTACTAATTTCTGTTCAATGGTCTTTTCTCTCATCAGCGAACCTCCCATCAAAATTTGAAAACTATGACGGTCAAGACACTCTCTGCCCAAACCTCTCTATATACATTTTTTAATTTCTTCTATAGACTACTTTTGGTAGAGAGTGTAATGACTATCACAAATGGCTTAAAATAAGGGTTTATCACATTATGAATAGAACTCGTAAAAGTTTATATTTGACCGCCATCGACTGTCATTTGCAAAATGTTAAATGAAATCACTTCCAGATTTGAGTTTCACGCCATGCACGAAACTTCCCTTATTCGTTTTGTGTCTGAAAAATCCTGCCTGTTCAATAGCTGCATAAAAGTCAGTTGTACTACGGATATATTCGCCTCCCTGAATACAGTAAGCACGATACTGCTGATAAAACTCCCCAGATTTTTCTTCTAAATTGGATCCAATCTCGCAGCAGTCTGCAAGGAAATGCCCAAGCCAGTCATTATCCTCACGATATGCAGCCACAGCATCCTCCACACACTTCGGGTCATCCACCTTATAATCGTTGTGGCTTACCTTCTCTGCTCCCTCAATGATCCATTTCATGATGGCAGGAGCAGCATTTTCATATAAATAATCTGCATAATTTTTGATGTCGGAATTTCCCTGTATCTTGGCATTAAACGGAATTACCTTAAGTCTCCTCCAAATACCGTCATCATTGGCTCCAACCTTCGGAAGATGGTTGGTATATAAAGTCACTTGATGGGATGGTACAAAATGAAACGGGTCTTTGTATTTCTTACAAGCCTGAATCTCATCCGTAGAACACAGCTGTTTTACCATTGCCGTATTAAGGCGCACACCCTCCTGCATTTCAGAGGCAATGATAAGACGCTTTCCCTTAAGTTCCGCCATCTCCGGCTGAGCATTTACCTTGTTTCCCATCGTGAGAATGTCCGAAGATATCTTCCCTGCATAACTTCCAAGTACTCTGGCTACCGTGTTCCAGAAGGTGCTTTTTCCATTTGCCCCGTCCCCGTAGGCAATAATAATGAATTCCGAATATACCTTTCCAATGGCTGCAAGTCCAATCACCTGCTGAACGTAATCAATCAATTCTGTATCACTACAGAAAAAAGTCTGCAGGGCTTCCTGCCAGATATCCGCTCCCTGATCTCCCGGGGAGCATTCTGTTATCTTGGTAATCAAATCCCTCGAATCATGCTCTCTTCCTCCGGCCACACCACTTTTAAGATCATAGGTTGCATCCGGGGTATTCAAAAGATCAGGATTAGAATCGAGGTCTGATACCTTTACCCCAAGCATGGACTTGGCTACATTTAAGGTTGCTGTGATATACTTGTAATCTCTACGTTTCATGGAAAAGGCAAGATACTTTTCTGCCCCGACAAGCATATAAAAAAGGGCAAGATGTGCTGACTGGATTTCCTTCGCCAGTGCCTTAGAACCCTGATCCACCAATTTTTCATCATATCCGGCATCAACCAACGCTTTCTTTGCTGCCTCTAACAAGTCTTTGGCGTCCTGTAACTGCAGATCAAGGAATTCCACACAGGCGCCAACTGCCATCTGCTTATCCTCAACCCAGGCCGTTCCGTTATAACGCATATAATCTGTAGCTGCCGTAAACAAAAGTTCTTCGCCATATACTCTGGACAATACTTTTGCCTGTCCGATGTCGGAGTAGTCTTCCGGACGGAGATATCCCGGTCCATTACCAAAATCATCATTATACTGATCCGGTGGAACATACCCACTGCTACCACTTATTTTTGTCCGGAAGAATTTAAGTGCAGAAAACCAAACCGTCTGCAGTTCACCATCAGGAAGTGGTGGGGTACACTTGTCCGCTTCTTCCATAAATAAATTTTTTGCTTTTTCACTCTCCCCGTACCGTTTCAGCACTTTTGCTGCAAACAGGGAAAGCGTATTATTCCGGTTACCTTCCGGAATTGTTCCCCCGGAAATTGGAAACTCCTGTTCATCATCTGTAATAGCAATTTCATCGGAAATCAGAATCCACCCATCATGCCACACTACATCATCTATATCCACATCTGCTCCAAAAATAAATCTGGCAGCATCCAGCGCATTCCCATCAAAGAAGGGGAATACACTATGAATGGCACGTTTCATGCCTGCATAATAGGCAGCATCTGTGATTTCAGGAATAAGAAAATATACATGAAATCTTGGTCTGGGTGATTTTCCATCCTTGGGAAGCAGATTGTGTCTGCTTGGTGCGATGACATAGGCAATATCCGGCATCAATTCATCCAGCTTTTCCGGAGTAATCCAATCCTCCGGATCATCACTATGGTCATTGTCACAATCCATTACTACAACATTGGAATGCAGGAAGTTCCCGGCACTCCTGTAATTCTTTTCATACTCTGCACATACATGGTCAAATTTGAGTGCTTTTGCCATATCTTCCGGAGTCGAAATCTCTACCTTTTTCGGGTAGAGACAGTTTCTTTTATCTCCTGAGGTGCTTGCAATCCATAAATCCAAGGTCATTCGTTACCCCTCCTCGCTTAATGCGATAATATTAAAAAGTAAATCCAGCATCAGTTCTTTGGCGGGGATATTGGAATCAAACTGTAATGCTCTGGTTCCATCCGGACGAATTAACATTGCTGCTACTCCAGAACAATGATCAGGAACCTCTATGGTAATATGAGTATTCCATCTGCCCTTTTCTGTCTTCTGCTGATACTCCGGTCTGGAAACCAGGACTTCTTCCCAAATCTGCTGCATGGTTACTTTTTCGTTTCTTCCTTTTTCCATAATGAAATCTCCTTGTCAGTAAAATATCTGATTGTCATGTTTTTTCGCTCTGCATATGCGATTTCATTCTCCATTCCCTTGGAATGCGCATCCCCAAATACCCACAGTTCTGCACATTTAGATAAAATTGCAATTCCCATAAACAAAGCAAGATCACGTTCCGTTTCCTCAGACATAAATTGAGGAAAAAGTAAATGCGGAGCTATAGGGATTGCTCCATGATTCACTGCATATCTGCTATACTGCTTGGCTTTCTTTATATTTCCTGCAATATCCCCACTAAAGGGAGAACAAATATACACCATTGGTCTAAATCTTTTCTGCTCCCGGTCTATGTTGGCAAACGCCTGGTATGGTACTACATCCGGATATCCTTCCTGATTTTTATAACCTATCCCATCAGACTCACCTCTTCCACTTTTTTGATAGGGATACGGATTTATCCCTTCACTATCCAATGGACATGGATTTATGAATTGGGCGGAGTTTTCTTTACTTTTTTCACTGTGGTTGGATTTCTTCCTTTTTATATGAAAAATTTGCAATTAATGTTTTCCATAAAATCCACCGCCCGATTTGAAAAACAATGTCCATAAGACAGTGAGAAGCAGCGGAAAACATCTTTTTAATGATTTCCGTCCAAATCCCAATAAGCTGTCCGCCGGATAGCAAGGGGCATAGAAAATTAAATTTTAAAATACTCCGCCCAAGGCTTCAAAGCCTGTCCATTGGATAGTGAAACATAAAGAAACACTTCAGAAAGGCGGTGCTAGAAATGTCAGCCATTATGACCACAGAATCGAAAGCCGTCCATGATACTAACCTGGATCATGAACTAGCAGATGTTCTGATAGCAATTAGTGTTATTACAAGACAGCTTGCGAAGAAAATCACAGCCAATCAAATGTCAAAGGAGGAAAAATCTAATGAAAAACACTGAAATCTCAGCTTTGCTGAAAAACATCTCGGACAGTTTTCTTGCTCTGAGTAAAATTTTCTCTTCTACTGAAGAAATTGCCTCAGCAAAACAGCCCAAAGCATCTGTGCTGGAAGAAACAGGAATTGAGGAAAGCAAATCGGAAACAGCATCTAAATCCTATACAAAGGAAGAAGTCAGAGCCTTACTGGCACAAAAGGCCAAAGCTGATGCTGGTATTTACAAAGCTGATGTAAAAGCCATCGTAGCTAAATATTCATCAGATGGTACTCTGACCAAAGTCCCGGAAGAAAACTATCCGGAACTGGTAGCGGCATTGGAGGTGATAGGCAATGGCTAAACACGCTCTGCTCTCTGCCTCATCCATGCACCGAATTCTTGCGTGTCCTCCCTCCGCCCGGTTATGCGCCAATATTGAGGATAGAGCCAGTCCCTATTCACAGCAGGGAACAGATGCTCACGAACTCTGTGAATATAAAATCCTGAGAGCACTCGGCAATCCGGTACATGATCCCAGAGATACTTTAGAGTTCTACGATGCAGAAATGGAGAATTGCACCGAGGAATACCAAAATTTTGTTATGGAGCAGCTGCAAGAGGCAAAGGGATACTGCCCTGACCCCATTATTCTGGTTGAACAGAAACTGGATTTTTCCAAGTGGGTTCCGGACGGATTTGGAACTGGAGATTGTCTCATTGTTGCAGATAAATGTCTCCACATCATTGATTTTAAATACGGGCTCGGCATACTGGTCGATGCAGAACGCAACCCTCAAATGATGTGTTATGCATTGGGTGCCCTTGATATCTACGATGGCATTTATGATATCAGCACCGTTAAGATGACCATTTTCCAGCCGAGGCGGGACAACATCTCCACCTGCACAATGCCAAAGGAAGAACTCCTCTTCTGGGCAGATTCCGTCCTCGCTCCTACTGCCAGACTGGCATACGAAGGGGAAGGCGAATTCAAAGCAGGAGAACACTGTGCATTCTGCAAAGTCAAAGCAACCTGCCGTAAGCGTGCAGAGTATAACCTTGCGCTTGCTAAATATGATTTTGAGATGCCTGCTACCTTAGAGGATTCAGAAATTGCTGCAATCTTACCGCAAGTCGATGAGCTTGTATCCTGGGTAAACGACATCAAGGAATATGCTCTTCAAAAAGCCTTAAGTGGAACAAAATATGGCGGCTACAAGATAGTCGAAGGAAAGTCAAACCGGAAGTACACAGACGAATATGCTGTGGCATCAGCCGTAACAGCTGCCGGGTATGACCCCTACGAGAAGAAACTTCTCGGTATCACTGCAATGACTTCTCTTCTTGGGAAGGCGAAGTTTAACGAACTTCTCGGTGGCTTGATAGACAAGCCAGCAGGAAAACCCACCCTCGTGCCTGAGACAGATAAGCGTCCGGCACTCAACACAGCCAAAGATGATTTTAAAGACAAATAAGGAGGAAAAAATCATGGCAACTATTACTAATCCTACCAAGGTTATCACAGGTCCCGACACCAGATGGAGTTATGCAAATGTATGGGACCCCAAATCCATTAACGGGGGAAAAGAAAAGTATTCCATCTCTCTCATCATCTCGAAAATGGATACTGCTACACTGAGCAGGATTGAAGCCGCTATTCAGGCAGCCTATGAAGAAGGACAGGGCAAGTTAAAGGGTAACGGAAAAACCGTACCGCCTCTTTCTTCCATCAAGACTCCCCTGCGTGATGGCGATTTGGAGAAACCGGATGACGAAGCCTATGCAGGATGCTATTTCATCAATGCAAATTCTGCCACTGCCCCTGGTATTGTTGATGCAAGCCGCCAGCCTATCATCGACCGTTCCGAAGTTTACTCCGGTGTATACGGCAGGGCATCCATCAATTTCTATGCTTTCAATGTAAACGGCAATCGTGGTATTGCCTGCGGACTTAACAATCTGCAGAAGATTCGTGATGGCGAACCTCTCGGTTCCAAGGCAAGCGCAGAATCCGATTTTGCTACTGAGGATGATGACGAATTTCTTTCATAAGTAGTAACAAACTACCGAGTGGCAGGGATAAACTCCTCTGCCACTCTTCTAATTTAAGGAGACAACTCATGGAAAAAACAGCTTTCATAAAAACAATCAGTATCGATCTTGAAACCTATTCCAGTGTTCCTATCAAAAATGGTATGTATCCATATGCCGAAGCTCCGGATTCCGAAATTCTGCTATTTGCATACTCCATCAATGGGGAACCTGTTATTGTAATTGATGTAGCAAGTGGGGATGAAATTCCTAACTATATACTGCAGGCACTCACGGACGATTCCGTAGAAAAGTGGGCATTTAATGCAGCTTTTGAACGAGTCTTCCTGTCCTACTGGTTGAAACGCAATTACCCGGAGTATTTCAAAGGCTACAGCACTCCGGAAGATTCCGTTGGTAATTATCTCTCCCCAGCAGCATGGAAATGCTCCATGATCTGGTCTGCATATATGGGACTTCCCCTCTCTTTGGAAGGCGTTGGTGCTGTCCTTGGCTTAGAGGAGCAGAAACTGAAAGAAGGAAAAGACCTCATACGTTACTTCTGTGTTCCCTGTAAACCTACAAAAGCAAATGGTGGCAGAACCCGGAATATGCCTTCTGATGCTCCGGAAAAGTGGGAATTATTTAAGAAATATAATAAAAGGGATGTCGAGGTAGAAATGTCTATTCAGCACCGCCTGTCCCGCTTTCCTGTACCAGACAGTGTATGGGAAGAATATCATATTGATCAGGAAATCAACGACCGTGGAATTATGCTGGATATGGATGTAGTAAAAAATGCTATCAATTTTGATGCCTATAGTAAGGCAAGGCTTATGGGAACTATGAAGGATAAAACGGAACTGGAAAATCCAAATTCCGTAGTACAGATGAAAGACTGGCTTTCTTCCAAAGGTATCGAAACAGATTCACTGGATAAGAAAGCAATTATCAGCCTGCTCAAAGCAGTTCCCTCTGATGTTGCAGATGTTTTAAAACTCCGTCAGCAGCTTGCGAAATCATCCGTAAAAAAATATCAAGCTATGGAAAATTCTGTATGTGCCGATGGTCGGGCAAGGGGGATGTTCCAATTCTACGGAGCCAACCGTTCCGGCAGATGGGCTGGACGTATTATCCAGCTGCAGAATCTTCCTCAGAACCATATGTCTGATTTGGCGGAGGCAAGAGATATTGTGAAATCCGGGGACTATGAATTCATGAATGTACTTTACGATGATGTACCGGATGCCCTTTCTCAGCTGATAAGAACAGCCTTTATTCCAAAACCGGGATACAAATTTTGCGTATCAGACTTTTCTGCTATTGAAGCCAGAGTCATTGCATTTCTTGCAAAAGAAAACTGGCGTATGGATGTATTTAAGAACAATGGAGATATCTATTGTGCGTCTGCATCCGCCATGTTCCATGTCCCTGTAGAAAAACACGGGCAGAACGCCCACCTTCGTCAAAAAGGAAAGATTGCAGAACTCGCCCTTGGATACGGTGGTTCTGTCGGGGCATTGACCTCCATGGGGGCGCTCGATATGGGACTCTCTGAAGAAGAACTCCAGCCCCTGGTTAATTCATGGCGTGCTGCAAATCCCAATATCGTACAGCTTTGGTGGGATGTAGATGATGCAGTAAAAACAGCAATCAAACAGCGTACCGCAACAGAAACTCACAGCATCAGATTTGTATATCAGAGTGGTATGCTTTTCATCATCCTTCCATCTGGCAGAAGACTCTGCTATGTAAAACCTCATATTGGCGAAAACAAATTCGGTGGAGAATCTGTAACCTATGAGGGTGTCGGCACAAATAAAAAGTGGGAACGTATCGAATCCTATGGTCCCAAGTTCGTAGAAAATATCGTGCAGGCCATCAGCCGGGATATTCTCTGTTATGCCATGCATACTCTCTCCCACTGCTTTATCGTAGGTCATGTACATGATGAACTGATTATTGAAACACCCATAGATGCTGACCTTACTGCTATCTGTGAGCAGATGGGCAGAACCCCCGATTGGATTAACGGACTGCTCCTCCGTGCCGATGGATATGAAACAGAATTTTATAAAAAAGACTAAAGATAAAGCCCTCACTGGCATCGTGCTGCCAATGAAGGCTTGTCCTTTTCCTACTTATACTCTCTCAGTTTCTTTTCAAGTTCACTCACAACTGCGTCTTTACGATCTCTAAGGGTTCTTCTAGGAATCCCCAGTTCCTCTGCAACACTCCTCTGAGAATCACCGTTTGCTATCATCTGGCAAATGCGAAGTTTTTCAGAAGTAAGTTCTCCCAACACATTATACAGTGCATCTATTACAACACTGTATGCCACCAGTTCTTCCGGATTATCTCCCGCTGACTTCTGATCAAAGCCACTCTCAACCAAAACCTCATAAGAAGTTTCTAACTCTGCTCTGGCAGCTTTATCACGCTCATCTTTTCTTGACCAGTTATTAAAAATCCTGTTCATAAAGTCAGCTTCTTCCTTGGTAGCTGCTTCGAAAATCGCATAATAATGTCTCATTCTTCCCGGCAGAGCAATACGGGCTACAGGTACATCGTTGCTCTTGTAATGCTTAATCGTCTCTTCATCCCCATCCTCAATGGGTACAAAGTATGGATTTGCATAACTGAGCATTGCTTCGTTGGCGGTTACATTAGAATCTTTTTCCTTTTTTGTCATAGGTTGTCCTTTCCGCCGCACTGAGCGAGGACAACCCGAATGTTGGCACGACAACAAGACGAGATTTCATAGTTTTCTGGAGATAATCATCAATTGAAAACTCCTACAAAACTATGTATCCTCGCCCAATGTCGGCCGCCATTTGGCTCGAATTATTTATTTGAACAACCCAAATATGCCATATTTACAAAGCCTTACATATTAAGTGCGACTTTAAATTTAGGCACGAAAAAAGGACCTTTGTGGTCATCCGTTATAACAGATAATCACAAAAGTCCTTTATTTATCTTGTGCTTATGCATTAAGTGGGACTTAATGCTTGATATAAATTTTTTTAATTTTTTCTTAGATTCTTTCCTTTACTTCCTTTACCACATTGTTCCTTGCTGGAATCCAGTCTTTTGAAACACCAGACATAATAAGTTTTTCAACCCACTGTTCCCATGTATCATCCATATGATTTTCAATGAGAATCCTTACAAATATATTGGACGGAGTCATATTTGTCAGTTTAATATCTGCAGCATCCAATAGGTAGATGGCTTCATGCGGTCGTAAATACAACCCTTTGCACAAAGCAAGCACAGTCCCCTTTTCCATTGTAGGATCGTATGTATTGCGATATCCACTTATACTTACTGTGCTGATTCCAGTTCTGTCCTGTAACTCATACTCAGATATTCCCTTAGATTTCATAAAATAATCTAATGCCCCAGCAAATCCACCTTTCATGTTCTCATGAACATCCTTTAGTTCCTCATTGACCATCCCCATTATAGCATCAATCTCAGATTGCATTTTCTCCTTGGTCTGATTGATTTCATGATTTGGATCATATTCAACAGGAACGAACTCCTGTGCATCTATTTCCCGGCACAAAAAGCATCTTCGATAAAAAGTATCCGAATACTTATCACCTGCATTGTAATTTCGCTTAAACAAGAAACAGCATTCATCTGCATGTTCAAGCGCATAGTCCGTAAGAATATATTGATTGTTCTCATTTGGCATAACATAACGAGGATCATTGAAACACAGCATACAATTTGCATAGACAAGAACTCCCTTTGCATACAGTTCCATCAGCTTCGGAGTCATTACTATGCTGCGAATAAGATTCTCCTCATCAATCACAAAACTATGGTTCTTATCCAGAAGTCCTTTTTTAAATGCATACGGGGGCAGCCCTTTTCCGTCACAGTATACACAAGTTCCCTCCACTTCTTCAAATCCCAATTCAAATAATCTCAATTTGGCAGCAAGCCGTGAAACCAAAAAATAATTTGCTACAAGCCCCACTGTCTCTTCTAATGTTTCAGCATATCGCTGCATTGGTTTTGTGGCATGTACATCAGCAAGTATTTTGTTAAATACTCTTCTTGTAGTTTTCTCCGGCATAAGAATCCGGGGAGCCAGCTGATTTGCCTGCCACTCCATCCACTTAAGTGCAGATTCTTCGTGTCCGATACCATTATATTCTCCTTCGACTATTTCACATGAAATGTGTCCGATATTACCCTGTAATAACTTTTGTAACTCAAACGCTCTTCTATGCCTATCCCAATGAACACATTCGTGAATAATAGTATTATTGGCAGTTCCGATATTATACATAAAGTAAACGTTCGGGTTAATAAGCATTGTTCCTGGGGCGATTATAATTTCGATTACTTCGGTTCCACGAATATCAGAATACACTTTAACTTTCTCGGAATCAAAGTAAGTCTTGCCAAAGATACCTTCTTCCAATGGTGCAAAATACATTTTCATTCCCATTGTTTGTACAATTTCTTCTACTGGAACGGTCATAGGCTGTAAAAGTGCCTTCGGACAATATTTTCTTAAAAATTCCTCTGCATGTCTTTCAACATCCTCCTCGTACATATATGGAATAAGATTCTGGCTCAATGATTTGTTTCTATCAAATTGGCGCTCATTATATTCATCTACCTTGGTAATTTTGACTTCATGGAGACCATCATCCAATATAGCTGAAAAAAATACATTATAGCACCCCTGTACTCCGATACTATCATAGCCATAGCTTGTCTTACCTTTCACTTCTATTTCAGCATCTATTGTTGTACGAATAACAAGATATTTATCTTCTCCTTCATCAAAAGTAACTCCGCAGACCCCTATATTCTCCAAATTTACCCACAAAACCTTATATATTTCATCTGATTCAAAACTGTCCTTTCTTAAAGCTATATACTCCTTTATTTTATTGAAAATTTCCTCATAATAATTGTCTTCCATGTACTCTGAAAAATTATTATATTTTTTCAATCGGACATCCCCCTTTGTATATAATTTAACTCATTCGTCCATCTACATTAATCCAATAAAGTCAATATTGTTCTTTATGTTATTATATACATCCCTACATAAGTATAATGGATTTGATAAATCCTTTTGAATCGCATCTAAGAATCTGTCAATTTCTATAACTATTTCTTCATTTGTCATATTATGGATAGGGAAATGGAGTCCGTTGATCCACATATCCTGTATATAATGCTTAGTATTTCCTGTGGCCCTTATTCTTTTGTCCAGCGTTTTATGAACATAAAATGCAATATCCCTAGAACTAACTGCAATTTCAACAAACCCAACAATTTGATTATATTTCCATACATTTCTTGGATATTGTCCTTGCATTATTGACTTCACTATGTTCTCCGTTTCTTCTCGGGTATGTCCCATATCTTCTGAACGGATATAGCACTTTTTCTTCCAATTCTCCCACCTGTGCTGGAATTCTTTTTGTGACATTGAATAAATTGGCACTTCATAAATTACTTTTTCATTAGGAAAATGCATTATATATATCCCCCTTAATTAAAAAAACTCTACTACCACTGCGTTATTTTGGAATGGATGAATCTGTTGCTTGGCGAATTACCTCATTTTCCTGAAATACGTTCATATCATTTAAAACATCTTCCATTGCATCAATGCAAGTATCTATTGAATCGGTTATCATCTTTACATTCTCGTCCTTTTCCCAGTTTTCCACTATATATTCAGCAATTATTTCTTCTTTGTCCCATTCATCCCTCAATGGACAATACTTTTCGTCTTCACTAATCCATGCATCTTCAGAATGAACTCCCTTCCTGTATTGATGTTCTGATTCAAAATAGTCTGCCAAATCTTCCAATGACATATTCCAGTCTGGTATTCTGTCCCGACCGTTTTCAAGAGAATCAATCATATCCTGAGCTCTTTTTATGAAGTTGTCAAAATTGTTACAACATAGTTTATAGGTATCTTCCTCCTCAAGAGTCATCTGCGTTATATTGATAACATTATCAAAAGCAGAATTCAGCTTTTTATAAAAGATAGCGGCTTCATTGACAATCAAATCAGCACTATTCATAATATGATATGCGTCTAAGATTTCTTCCATAGCATTTAAAAAAAAGACTTTTGCAGCATCAAATTCACTATTTCTTACAACAACGGTACACAAATTATCAAAGAATTTGTCATATATATTTTTGATAGCCTCTGTATCTTCAATCAGCATCCCTGCCTCATAACTATAATGACTATAATTTGAATAATTTGCTGATCCCACATATAAAACATTTTCAGTCCCTACTATTTTAGCATGATTCGCAAAACACACTTTAATAGTAATGTTGTTTGAATGATATTCTTCCAATTTAAATAAGGATTGCATTTTTTTTAGTTTATCTTCAACTTCACCTTTTTTATATGTATTGGGAACAAGCGAACTTTCACGCATTCCAGCCAATGGTACAATGATTGTTACTTTTTGATTACTATTTAAGTCCTTTAGAATCTTCAATTTTCTATCTGTTATATTACTGTATGTTAAAATTCTTATTTCCTTTGCCTTTTTAAAATCATTAATCACTGCTTGAAACCCATCCGCATTTTTCGAGCCCACAAATTTCGCACATATTCCCGGAATTTCAACCAAACCATTTATCATGAGTCATTCCCCAAAAATATCATTTTTTTATATATAGAGTAAAACAGTAAATTACATTTTGCAACACAAAACAGATTTTTCAATACTATATATGGGTTTTTTATTACATATAAACCCGTAAAATATGCTATTTTTATTATTTTCCCACCACATTTTATATTTTTTTAATAATTTATATGGGTTTTTTGTATATACATTTAAGGTTTTGTGTGATATTATAAATATACACTCATAGGCAAGGAGGTATTTATAATGAGTATAATTGCAGAAAGTAGCATTAACGTTGCATCCATCATCAATCTTATCAGTGCTCTTCCAAGAGCAACAGAATACCCTTACATTAATGAAACCACACACACCGTTGTAACAATAGAAGATATAGTTTTCCCTTATGGCCCTATTGTAATCAAGCGTTGGGACCCAACTAAAGGAGAAACCAGAGCTTCCTCTGAATCAGTTTCAATATCAATGCAAATGATAAATCGAGTAGCTAACGCCATTACTGAAGGCGCACCTATCAATATTGATAGACTTCTCGGTGCATCCTATAATACCAGGTCAGCTTTTGAAACTTTGCTCTGTCATACCCCTCCATTTTATTTTTGTTACCCCGGACGCATTGAGTTAACGCAGGGAAAAACCAAAATCAAAGCTGGGCATAAACACATAATTTATCTTCCCGAAGAGCCACATGAAAACGGATATCTCGTAAAGAAGGAATTAGAGCATTTAGAAATTAATGAAATTCCTTCAAAAAATGTAGTGTACAATGCTCTTGAACTTCCCGAGAGTACTTCATCCCCAGCCGGAAAAGTTGATACAGAGGCAAAAAGAATTCATTCCCAAATGCAGATGGCCATTTACGAAATCGGATGCAGTCTCTCTCTCAAAACCTTTATTGCATTGAATGATACAGGTATAAAATATAAAGGGAAAATGATATCTGAACACAAAAATGTAGTCACCAAACTTGATTCTGTCCCAACTATAGGTGCTTTCGAAGGAGCCGCCCATGCCGGACGTCTTATAGATGCTATTTGGTTAGGAGACAAAACAATTCCTGCTGTATTTGAGGTTGAGGAATCTACAGGAGTTACTTCGGGACTTACAAGAATGCAAAACTTCAAAAAGACTCTCCCTCCGTACAGTGGAATGCGCTTTATAATAGTTGCTCCAGATGAAGATAGGGATAAAGTTGTTCGAGAAATTAACAAACCTGAATTTTCTGAACTTCATGCATATTACCTGCCTTATTCCGCAGTCAGCGAATTGCTTGGTCTTTGTCAGGAACATACATTAAAAGGTGTGAACGAGGCATTTATTGAAACCTTTTTAGATGATGTTTATATGAAATAGCAAAGAACCTGTATTCTCAGTTACAGAATACAGGTTCTTATTTTCTTTTATTGTTCAATCTGCAATTCAGTTAAATAGTCATGAATTGTTCTTGCCACTCCACTTGAGAGCATATATGGAACACCATTCCCTATAGTTTTGAACATATCTGTCAATGTCATATCTTCTGGAAGGACAAAATTTGCTGGTAAAGATTGTATTGCCAGTGCCTCTGCTGCAGATATTCTTCTTGCATGATATGGATGCAGATGAACCTCATTATTACCATAAGCTGCTGTAGGCGAATATCTCCATCTGTGAAGTCTTTTATAGCATTTTTTACTATCATCACCCTCTTGGTACAATTGCATCTTAGGAAGTCCCGCTTTAGGTTGGAAGTGATCATGCGCATTGGGATGATTCTCAACATCATTGATTTCGAACCAATGCTGAACCGTAAGTTCCTCCGGAATTCCCTGAGGCATTGGTCTTTCGCCGCCTTCGACAAAATCCTGATTCTCTGGCCAAGGAAACGCATTAATTTGCTCCATCGTATATTGCTGGTATCTTTCCCACGGAAAATCAATAATAGTACTATTCTGTTGATGATTTCCTAGCAATTCTGTTTTTACTCCAAAGAACAGCACCCTTTGTCGATCTTGTGGCGCACCATATTCCAATGCATTGACCAGCCTTTCCGTTGTACTATACCCCGCTTGACGAACCATTTCTTTCAACTCATCAAAAAATTCTCTATGGCGTTTCGTACTCCATAGTCCCTTAACATTTTCAAACAAGAAAAAATCTGGCTGTCTTTGTATAATAAGATTAATATAAGAAAGAGATAATTTGCCGTTATCGCCTTCTCTTCCACGATTTTTCCCCGCAACCGAAAAGTCGGGGCACGGCGGACCTCCAATAAAGCCAACCAGTTCTCCTCTCTCTCTTACTACATCAATATTATGTACCAATTCATTTACTTTTTCTTCGTCATTTAAAAACGCATTAACATCTCCGTTATAATAGCCAAATTCCGGAGGCTGCATTCCCATATTTTGTCTTGCATACTGATAAGCTCTCATAAATTCAGAGTTGAATTCATTTACAAATACCACATCAAAACCGTTATTTTCGAATCCCAAGTCCAGGAATCCACTACCTGAGAAGAACGAGAAAATTTTCATCTAATCTACTCCTTTGCATAATCCATAATATTATACCACTTTGCCTCTATGTGTTGCAAGAAAAATACCCCCTTTCTCTTATATTAGGCATACCATATATCCCGTACTTTATCTGATTTTGCAAGCTATTTTTATAAGAATTTTTAAGTGATATAGTTCGAAATGATGGCAAAAATATAAAGGTGGGACACCGCCACCTTTATACCTATTTTCTGTGTATATTTTGTTCTGATTAATTTACAGTCCAAGATACCCTTTCAGTTTTTCCTCAAAAGCCTTTACTTCTTCCAATTTTTTATCCAAATTCTCCCAGATGCGTTCTTCTGTCAGTTCCTCATCAGTTTTGCTATGCTTTGTCACAAAAGGAATGCGCCATTGCCAGTTTTCCTTCTGCATTCTGGACGGAAAATATTCATTAATTTTGTTGCAAACTTTCCTCTGATCATCCGGTAAATTTCTTGCACTAAGGGAAAGCTGTATAAAATACTCTTTCCCATCAATATTCCGAATTTCATAGAAATAATGATTTCTGGTGTTCCAGCCGCTATCTGATTCCTCCGTATCCGGCATAATAGAGGACATATAGGCGGTTTTAAAACGTATGTATGTTTTGGCACACTTTTCCAGCACAACCTCAATTTCGCCTTTTTCTGTCTTTGCTGTTGCCCATGCCTTGATAATATCTCCCAAATCAGATGCCCGGTCCGGTCTGTTTTCAAAGATCAAATCTAATGCCTTTTGGTGTTTTGCATATATTTCTGCACAAATCTGTGCCAGTTTCTCGTCTCCCACAATATCCCTCCTGATCGTTTCTACATAATTATCAATAAGCAGTGCTGCATCCGGCAAAAGCTTCACTTTCTTTCTTGCATTTTCTATGATGCCAAGCACATCCTGATACGACATGGAACACCAGAATTCTGGATCACTGGATTCTGTTCCTTCCGGGGATAGAAAAATATACATTTTCTTATAATCCGGATATGCCTCTTCCACAATCTTCCGGTATCTGTTCAATTGATTATCATGTTCCGCAGAATCAATCTTGTTCTCAATACATAGTACAAACTTCTCATCCATCGATACTGCAAGCACATCAATGTTTCGCCATTCCCTCTGTATCACAAAATCATGACAATCCATCAGCAATGTATCAAAGACATCCGCTTCCTCTGAAAAAGAAGTCACCACATAATGGATAAATCCCCGGATAATACTGTCTCCCAGTCCATGATTTTCATTCGGGTTAAGCAGCCATGAAAGCATATTGCTGTGGCGGATTTCAGTTCTGGTAATCTTCAGAATATCAAACAGATTGAATTTGCTCGTCCACTCTGACAAGGGGTCCAGGCATTCAATATCCAAAAGGAAATTTTTGAGTGCCTTTGCATTATCTTCCTCCTGTTCCGGCAACGCTGCAGCCTCGTTATATACATAATTTCGGAATCTACGCAAATTAGCCAGATATCCATTTACCAATGATGCTACATTACCGGATGAATTATCCATCAGTGCTTTTTGCAGTGCATTCCTTCCATCCGTTTCAAAATCATCAGAAGTAACCACATCCCAGAATTCCTGCTGTCCAGCATTGTTCCAAAGATAAAAAGTATCACCGGAAAAAGTCTGAACTGTATTTTTACTTAACTCCAGTGTTTCCAAATAACTCTTATACATTTTTCGGATTTTGTCATACGATAATTGTTTCAATGTTTCAATATTCAATAGGTATCCCTCCCTATTCTTCATCCAGTTCCCGCAGCCGTTTAAGCCATTTTTGTATGCTGCCATTTTCCAAGAAGCTCAACATTGCTCCATCACAAAAACGCTCTGCCCGGACGGCTCCAACAAAAAGTGCCATAATCAGCTGTCCATCCATATGGGAAACATCCACACTGGCCATAGATTTTAGTCCCCACTCGATATGATTGCGTTTCAGTATGTCATTATAGTTATTTAATTCATATTCCGGGTGTTCATTTATAAATTGGTATATTGCGTCTTCCAAAGCATTTATTTCTCTTCCATACTCTACATATGGCATTTGGTAAGGATGATCTAGAGAGCCATCTCCGGTTTGATGATCCGGCATCCATTTTCCATAGACTGCTCTTTCAATTTGGGGAATATAATCCGTTAATAGTTTATAAGTATTACTCATTTCACCATCCATTTTCTTTGTAAATTTCATAGACATCTTATGTATTTTATACTACCAGTCTGCTACTGTATGGGCAATATTTTTCTTACAGAATCCGTTCATTTCATCTTTTTCCATCTACTTCTTTCAGGATTTCATCCACATCATCCTTCAATGTAATATGCAGCTCTGCAAAATCCTTCATTCCCTTCAAATAAGCAATACGGGTTACTCTGGCAGTATACTTGCTGAACAGTTCTTCCATTTCAAATCTGTCCATCTCCGGCATTTGGGCAGTAAGTTCATAAAACTTGTTTTCCAGTTTCTGCAGTTCCCGGTCTTGCGCCATTGCGGGATAGCAGCACTGTGTGTCATCATATATAATTTTATCGATCAGCATTATTCTTTCTCCTGTCTTTTCTGAAAATCAATTACTCTTCCTTGTTTCATTTTTACAAAAGGTTCTATCTCCATATCCGTGTATGCCCAGCAATCCTCACCTTCTGTCATGGTAATAAGGACTTTTACTACATCATTTCCGAGAATATCAACACGGTTCATTACCATCCCATTCATGACCTCAGATGAGAAGGTAATTACCCCGCTTTCTACAAGGAAATCTACATACTTATGGATGATTGCATCATCCTCTTCCACGCCCAGATCAACCATTCCATAATCAAGCACCGAATTATCGAAAGACTCTACATCATAAGAAAAGCCTATAAGATTGTTCTTTTCAGTCTTTACTTCTTCTGATTTGAAAATTGCAGGCATGATAACTGCCATAATAAGGGTATCCCCCTCTGAGGCAAATTCTGCCTCAAACGGCACACCGGAATCAGTAATTCCCCTTGCATATCCCAGATTACCGCTTTCTACCCTTTCCGTATGATTACATACAGGCATTTCATATTTTGTCGTGTAATATCCCATATTCAGCACCTTTCCTGTTTATCTTTCATAATATGGGCGAAGTATCAAATCCCACTTACCCTTAAATTCCATCAGTTCAAAGTGCTTTTCTTCCATCTTACCGCAGGTATTCCACACTTGGTTAATACGGTTTTCCGGCATTTCCATAGGATTTCCGGTTTCGTCCGTAACTGCCCAGAACAGTCTTTCTGCTTCAACCCACGTTGCAAATTTCTTTACCTCTTCCAGTTTATTTTCCGGAAATTCTTCATCCAGCCAAATCAACGAGCCGTTCTTCTGAAGCATTAATGTACTTCCGAATATCCAGTCTGCATCAAAATCATGCTGTGTATTAATATGAATGTCCTTAATCCATGCAAACCGTAAAAGAACCCCTTCACACCCGGTATCATATTGTAGGAAGATTTCAACCATATCCATTCCCGGAACATACTCTATTTTTATTGCCCGGAAATCATGAAATTCCCAATTGCATTCCAAAAACTCTTTGATACCTTTCTCTGTTTTTTCCACTTCATACCACTTTGCCATTGGTACTTCTCCTTCCCCTATACTGCAAAACTCTTATCTCACAATGCTCTCCAAATATTCCTCCATCTGGGCTGTTTCCTCTGTACCCAGCACTATGGTAAAGCTGTTCGCTGATAAGGCATCCTCCTCATCCCATAGATGGAATATCCAGTCTACCATGACACTTTTATCCTTATAGACTTCAATAACCATTTCATAATCTGGTTCCACAAAGGACAGTTCCTGTCTTCCGGTATTTTCTCCTGCTAAAGCATCTTTAAGTTTTGTATAGATTTCTTCTATTTCACAGCACAGTAAAGTTTCCCCATCCATTTCATAATGAATGTATTTGCTATGTACGGAAACAAAAATCTGACACCATTCACAATCCCAGTTATTTTTTGTACTCGGATGGTATTTCTTTACCTCAAATTTCAATTCTGTTCCATCCAGGTTCATTTCCAACATCTTACTTATCATCTCCTTGTTCTTCCAACAGTTCACAAAGCACGCCCTGCGGCAATACATATTTCACTACTCCGGTTGCTGTTTCTCCCATGCGGTCATATATTCTTCCGGCACTCATACTTTCTCCCTGTACCGTATAGGGACTATTCGCCACATATCCGACAAGCCCAAGCCCCTCCAGTTCCACCCGGATTGCCTCTTTATCATACTCGTTATCCGGTTCTTTTACCAGTTTCACTTCCATCTTTGGCTCAAAAAACTCCTGTCCAAAATGATGACTTGTTCCTGCAATTGTAAAATAAATCTTTCCCATGATTTCTCCCTCCTTTACTTAGAGCAAAATACCCAGCCCCAGAATATAATGAATCCAAGGGGTGGAAATACCAACAACATTAAAAGAGCCAGACCTATGCAGATAACAGCTACTACACTAGAACCACTGGATTTGCTGCCATACCTTCTTTCATCACAGCTACAATACGGTCCTTCACAGTGACTATCATGATAAGAATTAAAATTATATCCATTATTTGTCATACATTTTCACCCTTCCTTTCCAGGTCTGTTTTCTTTTGATAAGATAAGTGTAGCAAATTATAAGTCCAATAATACGGACTTGTACTTAAACACTCTATCCCTTTCTTTACACAATTATCTCATCCATTCTTGTAATCACAAGTCTTCCACCTTCGCATTCCACCCGAATAGGTGTCCCTGGTTCAAATCCGCAATCCTTAAGCCAATCTCCCTTCAATACAATGGCGGATGTATATTTATACCGATATCCAGTCTGCGCATATACTTTCATTTTTCGTTCTCTTTTAAACATTCCCATAGAATTTCTCCTTCGTTATATCCTACATTCTCTATTTTGAATCACATAAATGTCATGGCTTTTAATACTTTCAATAGCTTTTGCAACTGTACGATTTTTCCGGTGTTTATGATAATAGGAATCCTTTTCCGAATGCTTATGATACAGCATGATATAAGTATCTGGTCCCGCCAGATGCTTTCGAACAATCCACAAATGGTTTGTGTTATTACTACGAATTTCTATAAAGTCCTCCTCATTTCGTATGATGGTAAAATATCCATCTCTCAATAGCTTCTTTTCTCTTTGCGTAAACAATAAGCCTGTCCTCCTTTCACTTGATAACGATAACAAATAATTACACGATTGCTCTTCCTATCGTTAATAGGGTTTCAAATATGTCTCCCAGATTTTTTCTTGTCAGATATCATTTTCAAATTAATTCAAGTGTTATCCGCATCCATCCTCTAAATAACGCATTTTTGCGATGTTTACACCTTTTCACTCTCCGTATGAAAAGTAAATTGCACGTTTCAATGTTCATGGCTGCAACAAGCATAAAATTACATGGATAAACATAGCTTCCGCTTTTTCTGGTAATCACAATTTTCCCCTCTTCCATCGGCTGACGCAGCATATCAAGTGTCTGCCTCTTAAATTCAGGTAATTCATCTAAAAATAAAACTCCATGATTGGATAATGAAATAATTCCCGGACCCGGGATGATTCCGCCTCCCACAAGGGCCTGCGGCGTAATAGTATGATGTGGTGTCTGAAATGGTCGTTTACAGATAAAAGGACGCTTCTCATTTAACAGTCCCGCTACACTGTACACTTTGGATGTATCCAGCATTTCCTTTTCTTCCATTGGTGGCAGTATTCCACTCAATGCTGCGGCAATCATTGATTTTCCTGTTCCCGGCGGTCCGGTTAAAAGAAGATTGTGAAAACCGGCCGCTGCAATTTCTGCTGCTCGTTTTGCCATAGATTGTCCTATGATATCTGCAAAGTTTGGCGTAATATGCGTCTGCGATTTGTCTATAGGATCCGGAAAAGCCGTTTTTGCGGAAGTACCGGATACGATTTGGGGCATCTTAGTTTTCACCATAGATTCCCAGTTTTCAAAAATATCAAATAACCGGTACAGATCCCCCAACTCTATGATTCGAATTCCCTTTATATATTCCGCCTCATGTCTGTTATCCGACGGTAAAATACATGTTTTGATTCCTTTTTCCTTCGCCGTAATTAAAACAGGCAAAATTCCGGGAACACCTCTGACCTGTCCATCCAGCCCTAGCTCCCCAATGGCGATCCACTGCTCATCCTTTGGCAACTCCACTACTCCCATTGTTGCCAGAATACCAATTGCAATTGGCAGATCAAAAGCGGTCCCGCCCTTCTTGATACCTGCCGGCGATAAATTGATCGTCACCCGCTTAGGCGGAATCGCATATCCAATGTTTTTCAATGCAACACGGACACGCTCGGACGATTCCCGGACCTCATGACCAAGATTTCCAACCATGTCCATACACGGCAGACCATCCGCCATGTCAATTTCTGCCGTAACAAGGTATCCATCAACACCATTTACGGCACCTGTTAATACAGATTGAAACATAAATTATTTTCTCCTTTTAAAATTGAAGTTTTTAATATATTTTACGTTTTTTTCGCAGTTTCTTGTTTCCTTTCCCTGCTTCTCTTCATCCCGCCGGGTTTTTTTCCTGTTTTTTTCTTTCCTTGCCCTCGCTTCTTTATTTGTTCGGGTTTTTTTCGCAGTTTCTTGTTTTTTTGCCCTGCCTCTCTTTATCC
>CAKORQ010000002.1 GCA_934101445.1 uncultured Bacilli bacterium
CGGTATATCCCTCTTCTTTTAATTCTTTAAAATAAGGAATTATATCCATTTGTAATAATTGGGTAATAATAGATGCTGTGATGTATGGTGAAACACCAAGAGCAAATATTGAAAAACTTCTAAGACCACCACCGGACATCAAGTTAAATATTTCTAAGAAACCAAGTTCTTGATATAAAGCTGATGCCCAAGGGATAGTAATAGTTGTACCTAGGCAAAATAAGCCTAAGCACATAAGAGTAAAATATATTCTTTTTCTTAAATCTTTATTAGAAGGACTAAATAGTTGCTTCAAACCAGCAAACATATTAGATCACCTCAGTCTTGCCACCTGCTGCTTCAATCTTAGATACAGCAACGCTTGAGAATCTATTAGCCTTAACAGTTAATTTCTTTTCAAGAGTACCATTTGCTAAAACTTTAACACCAGATAATTGATTTTTTAATATACCTTTCTCTTTTAATACTTCAGGAGTAACTACATCTCCATCTTTAAAATATTTATTTAAGTCATCTAAGTTAATAGTAGCATATCTAGTTGTAAATTTAGCATTACTAAATCCACGTTTAGGTAATCTTCTATATAATGGTGTTTGACCACCTTGGAACCATGGAGCAATTGATGCACCACTACGAGACTTTTGTCCCTTTTCTCCACGTGTAGATGTTTTACCCATTCCAGAACCAGGACCACGTCCTACTCTTTTTCTAGATTTTGCTTCAGGTAGAGCATTTAATTCATGTAATTTCATATTATAATTCCTCTACTTTCTTTCCTCTTAATTCAGCAACATGTTCTTTAGTTCTTTGTGCCTTTAATGCTTCTAAAGTTGCTTTGGCAACATTAACTTTTGTATTAGAACCTAATGATTTAGATACAACATCTTTAACACCAGCAAGTTCTAAAATAGCACGAGCAGCACCACCGGCAACTAAACCAGTACCTTCTTTAGCAGGTTTTAATAAAACTTCAGCACGACCAACTTTAGCAGTAGCCTCATGAGGAATAGTTCTATTATCAACTAAAGATACTTTTACAACATTCTTATTAGCAGCTTGAAGTGCCTTTTTAATAGCTTCAGGAACTTCATTAGACTTACCACTACCAAGACCAACTAGACCTTTTCTATTTCCAACTACAACAGTAGCTAAAAATCTAAAATGTCTACCACCCTTAGTAACCTTAGTAACTCGTCCAATTGATATAACTTGATCTTCAAGCATACTTTTTTTAGATTCAGTTTCTTTTTTTGGCATATTATCCTCCTCTTAGAATTCTAGTCCGTTTTCGCGTGCTGCTTCTGCTAATGCTTCAACACGACCATGATAAAGGTATCCACCTCTATCGAAAACAACTTTTGTAATATTTTTCTTTTTTGCTTTTTCTGCAATATCTTTACCTACAAGTTTTGCACCTTCGATATTGCCACCGTTGTTTAATTTTAATTCAACAGATGATGAGCTAACTAAGGTAATTTGTTTTTCATCATCTATAATTTGAGCAAAAATGTTACTATTAGATCTAAATACATTTAATCTTGGACATTCACTAGTACCGCTAATTTTATTACGAACTCTTGTATGTCTAATCTTACGCATAACATTGTTTGATTCTTTTCTTATCATAACTATCTCTCCTTACCTTATTTAGCAGCTTTTTTACCTTCTTTACGTCTAACAACTTCGCCCTTATAACGAATACCTTTACCTTTATATGGTTCTGGTTCTCTAATTGAACGAATTTCAGCCGCAAATTGGTTTATCTTTTCTTTATCAATACCTGAAAGTGTAATTTCAGTATTGCTTTCTTGTTTTACTTCTAAGTATTCTGGAACCATTACTTCAACAGGATGAGAAAAACCTGCAGTAATACCAATTTTCTTTCCAGAAACATTAAATCTATAACCAACACCTACAGCCTCAAGTCCTACTGTATAACCATCAGTTACACCTTTAATCATATTATTGATTAAAGCATTAGTAGTACCATGAAGTTGTTTTGTTGTTTTTTCATCATTTGGTCTAGTAGTTAATACTTTACCATCACTAATTTCTACTTTAATTAAATTACTAACAACCATTGATAATTCGCCTTTAGGTCCTTTAACTGCTACATTATTACCATTAACTGTAACAGTAACACCCTCAGGAATAACTAAATGTCTATTTCCAATTCTACTCATAACTTAAGCTTTTCCTTACCAAATATAGGCAAGTACTTCTCCTCCTAAATTATTTTCTCTAGCTTCTTTATCAGTCATTAATCCTTTTGAAGTAGAAACAATTGCAATTCCAAGTCCGTTTAAAACACGAGGAATTTCATTAGCCTTAGCATAAACACGTAAACCAGATTTAGAAACTCTCTTTAACCCAGTAATTACACGTTCTTTCTTTTCGCCATATTTTAAAGTAATAGTTAACTTATCACCAGTTAAATTCTTTTCATAATTATAATCAGTAATAAAACCTTCCTTCTTTAGAATTTCAGCAATTCCTAAAGTCATCTTAGTTCCATTAACTACTACTGTTTGATAACGCATTTGTAATGCATTACGCATTCTTGTTAGCATATCTGCTATATTATCTTGTACCATCTAAAATTCCTCCTTTCCTACCAACTTGATTTTCTTACACCAGGAATTTGTCCTTTATTTGCAAGTTCTCTGAAGCAAATACGACATAATCCATATTTTCTTAAAACACCATGAGGACGTCCACATCTTTCGCAACGGGTATATGCACGAGTACTAAACTTTGGTGTTCTTTGTTGTTTAACAACCATACTTGTTTTTGCCATAAATATTTTCCTCCTCTAGCATTACTTTCTAAATGGAAGACCAAATGCATTTAATAAATGCAATGCTTCTTCATTTGTTTTAGCAGTAGTAACAAATACAATATCCATACCAGTTACTTTAACTACTTCATCATAATTGATTTCAGGGAAAATTAATTGTTCTTTAATACCTAAAGTATAATTTCCTCTACCATCAAATGCAGTTTTAGAGATACCTCTAAAATCTCTTACACGAGGAAGTGCTAACTTTATAAGTTTATCCATAAAGTTATACATGTTTTCTCCTCTTAATGTAACTTTGCAACCTATTGGTTGGCCTTCTCTTAACTTAAAGCCAGCAATAGATTTACGAGCCTTAGTAACAACAGGTTTTTGACCAGTAATTGCTTCTAAGTCTTTTACAGCTGCTTCAATAAATTTTGTATCATGAGCACCGTCTCCAACACCCATATTTACAACGATTTTTTCTAATTTAGGAACTTCCATCTTAGAAGAATAATTGTACTCTTTCATTAAAGAAGCAGTTATTTCTTTATTATATAATTCTTTTAAATTACTCATAACTTCTCCTCACTAGCTTTCTTTTGCTTTCTTTGTAGTTTTTTTAGCAGTAGTTTTCTTTGCAGCTTTTTCTTCTACTTTAGCATCTTCTACTTTAGTTTCTTTTTTCTTAGCAGTAGCCTTAGCCTCTACTTTTTTTACATTAGAAACATGAATAGGTGCTTCCATAGTAACGATAGAACCAGATTCATTAGTGTATCTTGGTTTAACATGCTTTTTGATAATATTAATGCCTTCAACAACTACTTTATTTTCGTTCTTTAAAGTCTTAATAATTTTGCCTTCTTTATTTCTATCTTTTCCGGCTAAAATTTTAACTTGATCTCCAACTTTAACTTTCATCTAAAAGCCTCCTATATTACTTCACTAGCAAGAGATACAATCTTCATATAATCTTTATCACGAAGTTCTCTTGCAACTGGTCCTAAAACTCTTGTTCCAACTGGACTCTTATCATCTTTAATTAAAACGCAAGCATTATCATCAAATTTGATATAAGAACCATCTTTTCTTCTAACGCCTTCAACGCTTCTTACAATAACTGCTTTAACTACTTTACCTTCAGGAATATTAGAGTTTGGAATAGCCTTTTTAACAGTTCCAACAACTACATCTCCAATATTACCATATTTAACTTTTGAGCCACCCATTACGCGAATAACAAGCAATTCTCTTGGTCCTGAATTATCAGCAACTTTTAATCTACTTTCTTGCATTACCATAATGATACCTCCTATAGAATTACAGCTTCTTCTACTACTTTAACTAGTTCATATCTCTTAGTTTTAGATAATGGTCTAGTAGCAGCAATTCTTACTGTATCTCCTTCTTTAGCTACATTATTTTCATCATGAGCTACATATTTTTTAGAGTATTTAACTCTCTTACCATAAAGTGGATGATTTTTATAAGTTTCAACTAAAACAGTAATAGTTTTATCGCATTTAGCAGATACAACTTTACCTATAAGTTCTGCTCTTTTAGTTTCTGCCATATTAGTTTTCTCCTCCCTCTGATAATTCTCTTTCACGAAGAATAGTTTTCATTCTCGCTACATCTTTTCTTAATTCATGGATTTTAGAAGGTTTTTCTAAACTTCCAGTTGATTGTTTAAATCTTAAATCTAATAATTCTTTTTTAGATTCAGTAATTTTCTTAGTTAAATCTTCACTAGTTAATTTTCTTAATTCATTAACCTTCATTAGAAATACCTTCTTTCTTTACAAATTTGCATGTAACAGGTAATTTATGAGAAGCAAGACGAAGCGCCTCACGAGCAGTTGCTTCATCTACATCGCTGATTTCAAACATAATCTTACCTTTTTTAACTACAGCAACCCAATCATCAACATTACCTTTTCCGGTACCTTGACGAGTTTCTAGTGGTTTTTTAGTTAATGCTAAATGTGGGAAAATATTAATATATACTTTGCCACCACGTTTCATATAACGTGTCATAGCAATACGAGCAGCCTCAATTTGACGAGCAGAAATCCAAGCGCCTTCTTTAGCCATTAGACCATATTCGCCTAAATGAAGTTCTGTATTACCCTTAGCATGTCCATCGTAACTTACTCTATGAGGTTTACGATATTTAGTTCTTTTTGGAATTAACATTTATAGTCTCTCCCTTCTTAACATTTTTAGTTGGAAGAATTTCTCCTTTATAAATCCAAACTTTAACACCAATGATACCATAAGTAGTTAAAGCCTCAGCAGTGCCATAATCAATGTCAGCACGAACAGTATGTAAAGGAACTGTACCTTCTGTATAACCTTCGTTTCTTGCCATTTCAGCACCACCAACACGACCAGATACTAAAGTTTTAATACCTTTAGCGCCAGCCTTCATAGCATTTCTAATTGCACGTTTTTGAACACTTCTAAATGGTGCTCTTGCTTCAATTTGTAAAGCAATATTTTGTGCAACAATTTGTGCATTTAAATCTGGATTTTTAACTTCAACGATAGATAAATAAATATCTTCGCCAACTAATTTTTTTAATTTATTTCTTAATTTTTCGATGTCTTCTCCACCTTTACCAATGATTACTCCTGGTTTAGCAGATTTAATAGTAACATCGCATCTTTTGTCATTTCTTTCAATAACGATTGAGGCAACTGCTGCTTCTTTTAGTTCTTTTGCTAAGAATGAACGAATTTTAATATCATTATTTAAACATTTAGCAAAATCATTATTGTTGGCAAACCATTTAGATTCCCAATCTTTATTAACACCAATTCTTAAGCCAATTGGACTTACCTTTTGTCCCATTATTTTGCCTCCTTAACGTTATCAATAACTTTAATAGTTATATGACTAGTACGTTTATCGTGTCTATCAACATTTGAACGACTACCAAATCTAATTTTCTTACGAGTTACACCTGGATTAATGTAACATTCACTGATAACTAGATCGGATTCTTTAGCGCCATTATTATTAACAGCGTTTGCAACAGCACTATTTAAAACTTTGCTGATTAAACGACTAGCTTTTGTATTTGTATTAGCTAAAATACCTTGTGCAGTCTTAACATCCTTACCGCGAACTAAATCAAGAGTCATTCTTGCCTTACGTGGAGGAACTTGTGCACCTTTATGTATTGCGTATGCTTCCATTCTAATTATCCTTCCTATTTTTGACCAGCATGGCCACCAAATTTACGAGTTAACGCAAATTCACCAAGCTTATGTCCTACCATATCTTCAGTTATATAAACTGGAATAAATTCTTTTCCGTTATGAACAGCAATTGTATGTCCTACAAAGTCAGGGAAAATTGTTGAACGACGTGAATAAGTTTTAACAACTTCTTTTTTACCAGTTTCATTTAATTTTTGAACTTTCTTAAGTAATCTATCGAATACATAAGGTCCTTTTTTTAAACTTCTTGCCATTATTAAATCCTCCTATTTCTTTCTACGACTAACAATTAACTTGTCAGATGCTTTTTTATTTTTTCTAGTCTTTAAGCCTAGAGCAGGTTTACCCCAAGGAGTCATTGGTGCCTTACGTCCAATTGGAGTACGGCCTTCACCACCACCATGTGGGTGATCATTAGGGTTCATAACAGAACCACGGTTTGTTGGTGTAACGCCCATATGACGTTTTCTACCAGCCTTACCAATATTTACAAGTTCAAAATCTTCATTACCTACAACACCGATTGTAGCCATACAAGTACCAAGAACTTTTCTTGTTTCGCCTGATTGTAATCTTAACATTACATATTTACCTTCACGACCAAGAATTTGTGCGCTGGCCCCAGCAGAACGAGCTAGTTCAGCACCCTTTCCAGGTTGAAGTTCGATGCAATGAACAACAGTACCAACAGGAATAACTTCTAGAGGAAGAGCATTACCAACTTTAATATCAGCATCTCTACCAGATTCAATAATCATTCCTACTTTTAAATCTTTTGGTGCGATAATATATCTTTTTTCACCATCTAAATAATTAATAAGAGCAATATTAGCATTACGATTTGGATCATATTCAATAGTAGCAACCTTACCAGTTACACCAGTTTTATTTCTCTTAAAATCAATTATTCTATATTTTTGTTTAGCGCCGCCACCAATGTGTTGAACAGTCATTCTACCTTGATTATTTCTACCACCAGATTTAGTCTTTTTAGCTAAAAGACTTTTTTCAGGAGTAGTAGTAGTAATTTCTGTATTAGCAAGTGTCGACATACCTCTTCTACCATTAGTAGTAGGTTTATATTTCTTAATTGGCATAATATCAGCTCCTATCCTAATATTCTATCTTTTCGCCATCTTTTAATGTAACGATAGCCTTCTTGTAAGTCTTAGTTTTACCTGTATAACGACCTACTCTTTTACTTTTTGCTTTAGTATTTACAGTATTAACGCTTGCAACCTTAACACCAAAATATTTTTCAATAGCATTTTTAATTTGGATTTTGTTAGCACTTTTATTAACTTTAAATGTATATACACCATTATTTTTAGCATACATAGATTTTTCAGTTATAACAGGTGCAATAATTACATCAGTATAATCTTTCATTATTTAAGTGCCTCCTCTATCATCTTAACAGCAGCTTCTTCAACAACTACATAATCAGCATTTACTAAATCATAGCAGTTAATTTCATCGCTCATAAGTGTATAAACATAGCCAAGATTTCTTGTTGCTAAATATAGATTAGCAGCCTCATCAGCAGTTACAAATAACACTTTGCCGTCTAAGCCTAAAGTCTTAATTAATTCTTTAACTGTCTTAGTTTTGCTATCAGCGATTGCTAAAGAATCAACAACAATTAATTCTTTATTATTAACTTTATCAGTTAAAGCGCTCTTAAGAGCTAAGCTTCTTTCTTTTTTATTCATTTTGAATGTGTAATCACGAGGAACTACGCCACCAGCGATTCCACCACCACGCCATTGTGTAGCACGAATACTACCTTGACGAGCACGACCAGTACCTTTTTGTCTCCAAGGTTTTCTTCCACCACCAGATACTTCAGCAACTGTCTTAGTTTTTGCAGTTCCCTGTCTAGTAGCAGCAAGTTGTAAATCGATTGCTTTTTTTAAAACAACTTCATTTACTTCAACGCCAAATACTTTGGCATTTAATGTTAAATCTTTAGTTTTTTCATTTTTTAAATTCTTTACTTCAACTTTTGCCATAGATTAATCACCTTTCTAGAAAATTAATTTTCTTGGCTTTCTTCTTTAGCTTCTGCATCGTCGTTAGCAACGCTATCAACAACTGTTTCATATGAAACTAATTCATTATTTTCTGCTTTTCTTTCATTTTTAGCAGCAGATTTAATTAAAACTAAAGATTGTTTTGCACCGGGAACATTACCACTAACTAAAATATAGTTTTCTGCTGGATTTGCTTCAACTACTACTAAATTTTGAATAGTAACAGTTTCACAACCCATATGTCCTGGTAATGCCTTACCTGGTAATACTCTCATTGGTCTCATAGTACCCATTGAACCTGGTCTTCTATGATAACGTGATCCGTGTGCAGATGGACCACTCTTTTGGCCATGGCGTTTAATAACACCTTGTGTTCCGTGGCCTTTACTTGTTCCTGTAACATCTACTACTTCACCAGCAGCAAATAAGGAAGCATCTATTGTATCCCCTAAGTTATAAGAGCCTTCATAATCTCTTATTTCTTTTAAGAAGCGCTTAGGATTTGTATTAGCCTTTTTAGCATGACCAATACTAGCTTTAGTGGCGTTCTTTTCTTTTTTGTCACATACGCCTAATTGAATGGCATTATAACCGTCATTTTCAACAGTTTTAACTTGCATAACGGTATTTTTTTCAACTTCAATTACTGTGACAGGAATTACTTTACCTTCTTTAGTGAAGACTTCAGTCATTCCAACCTTACGTCCTAAGATTCCTTTCATAATTTTTCCTCCATTATTTATTATAATTGTTTAATACTAATTGCAACTCCACTTGGTAAGTCTAAACGACTTAGAGCCTCAATAGTTTCTTTACTAGGTTCTTTTACTTCAATTAGTCTCTTGTGAGTACGCGATTCAAATTGTTCACGTGCATCTTTGTACTTATGTACAGCTCTTAATACTGTAACCTTTTCGATTTCAGTAGGAAGAGGAATTGGACCAGAAATAGTTCCCCCAGTTCTTTTTACAACATCTACAATCTTACCAGCAGCTAAATCAATACTTCTATGATCATATGCTTTAAGATTAATGCGTATTTTTGACATTATATGTCCTCCCTTCGCCTATATCTAGTATAGACTTGCTCCGTAATGAATTACCTGAATTAGGCATTTTTGATTAATTTTTATCAATCAACCTTGCCTAGCGTATCAGCAACCTCACACATCCCTGCAGTCATACAATCAAAATAATACCATATATTATCCCTAGAAATCAAGCATTTTTGCACATTTTTCGTATAAATTTTTTTGAGAATTTTTTGGTTAAACTAAGGATATTTTTCTAACAAAAATAATTCCTTATTAATTTATTTATTAAAATTTTTAAAATAATCTTCATAATTTTTAGGTTTCAACGATTGTTTTATCGAATGCCAAATATTTAATAAAACTTCATACTTAGTATCAAAAAAAGCCCCCATCATATTATGAGAACTTTAATATTAAAATATCATTCAAACCAAAGACATGATTTTATTAATCAATTTAATATCTAGAGCATTTTCTAAAGTATCTAAGACACTATCTATTTTACTTTTTAACCTCTTGGCTCTCCTGATATTTGTTTTATCATAAACGTCTTTAACCTTAACTTTCAATTTATTTAATTTTATTACATTTGACTTCAATGTATTTAATTTCAATCTATCAAATTTATTTAATCTCAATCCATCAGGTTTCAGTTTATTTACTTTTAAGTTATTATTTTTAAATTTTTAGATTCTTCGCCAACTTTATCTAAATAAACTTTTTTCTTTTTTTCTTCTTTCTATTATTAGGATAACTTAATTCTCCTTAGCCTCATTATCACTAACAAATAAAATATCTGTATTTTTCATTTCCGGAGGACAAGCAATATCCATATATTTAAGAATAGTTGGAGCCACCATTGTTAAATCTCCATTCTTTAACTTAACTGAGGCATCTGTAACAATAAAAGGAACAGGATACAAGGAATGTGTAGTTATAACATTGTCATTATCATCTAACATATAATCACAATTTCCATGGTCAGCCATTATAAATAAAGTATAATCATTTTCCTTAGCCTTTAAAACAATATTGCCTAAACAATCATCAATGGCCTCCAATGCCTCAATTGTAGCCTCCAAATTACCAGTATGTCCCACCATATCCGGATTAGCAAAATTAACTAAGATAAAATCATAGTCCTTATCTAAACATTCTAAACATTTATTGGTTACTTCCTTACAACTCATTTCCGGTTTTAAATCATACGTAGCAACTTTGGGACTAGGAACTAAATAACGATCACATTTATCTAATTTATATTCCTTACCACCGTCAAAGAAATAAGTAACATGAGCATACTTTTCCGTCTCAGCAATACGCGCTTGTGATAAACCCAGTTGAGCAAGATATACCCCTAGGCTATTTTCAATATCCGGAGTATCTAAGAAATGATATGATTTTTTAGCCTCTTCGATTGGATAAATTGTAAATACCTGCAAATTTTTATATTTAATTGTTTCATATTCATTAAAATTATTGTCCGTTAGTACCTGTAATATCTGCTTTGCACGGTCCGGACGATAATTCATCCACAATACCACATCGCCATCATTTATCTTAGGAGTATCTTCCATAATAATTGGTGGCAAAAACTCATCAGTAACATTTTTTTGATAACAGAAATTAATTGATTCTTTTAAATTTTTAACCCTTGCTCCTACCCCCATAGTAAGCATATCACTATATAATTTCGTCCTATCCCATTTCTTATCTCTATCCATAGCATAATAGCGCCCGCAAACAGAAGAAACCTCATTGTAGCCATATTCTTTTAACTTGGCATTGATTTCATCAATATAAGTACTACTAGTCATTGTTCCCGTATCACGACCATCGGTTATAGCATGAACATAAACTTTTTTAATACCCATTTGCTGTAAATAATCAAGCATCCACATATTGAACTTAATGTGTGAATGAATTCCCCCATCCGATAACAAGCCTAACATGTGAATAGGTTTATCATTTTCTTTAGCATATTCCACCATCTTTAAAAAATTTTCATTTTTTAAGATTTCTTTCTTACTAAACCAATCTGATATCTCCATAAAGTTTTGCTTAATTAAACGGCCTGCTCCAATGGTAGTATGTCCGACCTCACTATTACCCATTTGCCCTTTTTCTAAACCAACAGCCCTTTCACTAGCCAATAATTGACTATGTGGATATTCATTCCATAGCCTTTTAAAATTGGGCATCTTTGCTAGTTTAACTGCATTGCCATGAACGGCATTACGAAGTCCAAATCCATCTAAAATTATTGTTAATACTTTTTTCATTAAAATCACTCCAAATAAATATTGATACTAAAACTTAAGTTTTATTCATTTTGCACCAATTTCTTTTCTTATATTAGCAATCAAATATTATCACAAACAGCCACCTATTTTCAAGATTTATTAGTATTTTTCTCTTCTTTTATAAATTTAATATTTCTTCCCACAACCACCAGTTTTAAAAAGTATCTTCATAATTTTTTTAATAAAAAAACTATCACCATAGTTATTATCTAAAGTGATAGTTGATAATTATTAAATATTATCATTACTTTTAGCATCAATACTTAATTTATCAGCAATAGTTGCTAAAAATTCTGAATTAGTAGGTTTAGCCCGATCAAAGTCTACAGAGTGTCCAAATATTTCTTCCATCAAATCATAATCACCCCTAGTCCAACTAACTTCAATAGCATGTCTAATTGCTCTTTCTACCCGGGAAGGCGTTGTATTATACTTATCAGCAATAAAAGGATATACTTCTTTGGTAATACCCCCTAAAACACTAGGATTATTATACATAAGTTGAATGGAATCTCTTATGTATTGATATCCTTTAATATGGCTAGGCATACCTAGTTCATGTAAAAGTCTAGAAATTTCTTTTGTCATTTCTTGCACTGGTCTTTTATTTTCTACTTCTTCTTTCTTTTTTAAGGCTCCAATATCCATAATTCTATCTTCTAATAATCCCAAATCCATGCCCTTATACAAAACAAATAAAATCTTGTATTCTCCTAGTAACTTCAATAAATCTAAATTAGTATTATATGTATAAAGAATTACTTTTTTATTAATATTTTCTTTCTTTAAATACTTTAAAATGCCAACTCCGTCTAATGAAGGCAATACTAAAGATAAAACGATACAATCTATATCATCTTGATATTTATTTATCATCTCTAAGCCCTCTAACCCATCACTGCATTTATATTTTATATTAACTTGCGTACTACTTTTAGAATTTAAAAATTCAGAAAAATCCTTAATACTAGATACTTCATCTATCATAAGTATATTTATCATATTTTCTCCCTTTTCGTACTACTTAATTCCATTATAAATATAATTCTTCCAAAACGCTACCCTATATTTTGACAACATTTGTCGAACATAATCGTATTTTTTATCTCACCCAAAAAATTTATAATACTTCTTCTTTATCACTTATTGCCGCAATGGCTGGTAGTGTCTCGTTAATAATATATTCCAAAGTAGCCCCGCCACCAGTTGAAATATACGTAAATTTATCCATCATGTTAAACTTACGAATAGCCCCAATGCAATCACCACCACCAGCAATTGTCTTAGCCATACTAGATGTAACAATATTTAACAATTCTAAAGTTCCATTACTAAACTTAGCATCTTCATAAATACCAGCAGTGCCATTCATAAATATTGTTTTGGATTCATCAATGATTTTCTTATAAACATTTAAAGTCTTAGGACCAATATCCCCAACTATTTCATCACTACTAACTTTATTAATATCCTTAGAAGCCACATAATTATCATCATACTTTTTGCCAACAATAGCATCAAATGGTAAAACAATTTTTTTATTATATTCTTTTAATATCTCTTTTACTTTTATTAAAGTTTCAGCATCATCACTAGCAAGGGATTTTCCAACATTAAGTCCCAAAGACTTCAAACAACTATTAGCAAGGCCCCCAGTAAGCAACATATGATTACATTTAGGTAGCAATTTTTCAATAAGCGGTAATTTATCTGTAATTTTAGCCCCTCCCATGATAATAGTAAAAGGAGAAACCGGATTCAAAACATATTTATTAAGCATTTCCATTTCTTTTTGAACACAAAAACCTAAACAACTAGGAATAAACTTAGCAATCCCACTAGTTGAGGCATGCATACGATGACTACTAGCAAAAGCATCTAAAACAAATACATCGCCCAAAGAAGCAAAATAAGCCGCAAGTTGGGGATCATTATTACTTTCAAACCCATTAGGAACATCTTCAAACCTAGTATTTTCTACCAATAATATTTCTTTAGGCTGCAACTCCGTTGCTTTTATTTCTAAAAGACTACTTCTAGTTTCAGGTGAAAAAATAACATTGCTACTTACCAGTTCATTTAAACGCTCGGCCACTATTTTTAGGCTATACTTCTTTTTATCTTCTTCCGTTTTAACTTTGCCAAAATGGGACAATAAAATGATTTTGCAATTTTTATCAATTAAATAATTAATTGTTTCTAAAGAGGCTTTTATCTTTGTATCATCTAAAATGCGGCCTTCTTTAACCGGAACATTAAAATCACAACGAACAATTACCCTTTTATTTAAAACATTAGTATCTTGTAACAAGCACTTCATTTTAAGCACTCCTTTCTTTTTTTACTTCAACTGGCAAAATAGAAATTATATCATCAATTGTTATACTATCACCACTATCTTCTCTACTTAAAGTATTACTATCACTAAAATCAGGTTCGGATAAAGTTAAAGCCCCTTGTACTATCAATGGAATATATTTTTCTTTAATCACAGTATTTTCTCTGCCTGTAACCAGATTAGAATAAACTTCTTTAAAATTATTTATAACCTCATTACTTAAAGGATTATTATCATAATATACCATCATCATAATATCTTCCTCACGACTACTACCACTTGGAAATACTTGAACAACTATCCCCTGAAGTGCTCTGGCTAAATTAATTGAGGTACTCATAACATCATTTGTTAAAACATTTTCCATTTTCCCATAATTAGATTGTAATTTTTCAATAATCTTTTTTAACATTTCTAAATGAGGCGAAGAGGCCTTATCTATCTGACTATTCCATTCTTCATTAAGAACAAAATTGTTTGCAATTACTATCATTCGTGTATTACTTCTATTACTATTCATAAATTTTATTCAGTTAAACCTTTCTAACCGTTAATTATTATTAATTACTTTTTTATTATATCAAATTTCTTTTAAAAAAACTGTAAAATTACTGTAATTTTTAAATGAAAAAAAAGCATAACTATAATTAACCCCCAATAATTAATTATTACACTTTTTTATTCTTAAACTATTTATACTTTAGTTATCGCCATATCTTAAATTCAACTATTAAACTTTAATATAATTATAATTCATAAAATATTACCATTATTAATTATATTATTTAAAATATATTATAACCTTCAAAAATTATTTTTCTAACGATAAGAAATATCTTAAAGTAGAAATCATTTGGTGCGTATAACCAGCCTCATTATCATACCACGCTACTACTTTAGCAAGACAAGTATTGCCAAAATTTATAACATCGGTAGAAAGTAAATCTACGATAGCTCCACATTTCTTACCAATACAATCACTAGAAACTATTGGATCATTTGTTACTTTTAATGTTTCATTTTGATTTTCAATAAACAAATTATTTAGTTCTTCCTTTGTTAAACTCTTCTTTAATTCTAAAGTTAAGTCTATCATAGAACCATCCGATACCGGAACTCTAAAGGCCTTACCAACTATTTTTCCATCCAAAGCAGGAATAACTTTTCCAATAGCACTAGCAGCACCAGTTGAGGCTGGTACAATATTAGCCGCACACGCTCTTCCCCGACGCGCATAAATTCCCTTATTATGTGTAATATCTAAAGTGGCCTGGTCATTAGTATAAGCATGAATGGTACTCATAGCCCCACCTACAATACCGATATTTTTTTCAATTACGGAAACAACTGGCGCCATACAGTTAGTTGTACAAGAAGCAGCGGAAATTATTTGTTCAGAACCATCTAATATATCATGGTTAACATTAAAGACAATTGTTTTCATATTCCCTTTACCTGGAGCCGAAATAACCACTTTTTTAGCGCCCGCCGTAATATGTTTGTAAGCATCTTCATACTTGGTAAAATGCCCACTGCATTCTAAGACTGCATCTATTCCTAATTCGTTCCAAGGTAAATTTAGTGGATCTTTCTCGCTATATACTCTAATTTTTTTAACGCCACCAACAACTATAAAATCCCCCTCAAAACCAATTTCATTTTCATGAAAACTACGATGATTAGTATCGTACTTCAAAAGATATGCTAATTCTTCCGCCGTTGCTAAATCATTTATCGCTACAACATTTAAATCCTTACTTGTAATCATCTCTCTAAACGCTAAGCGTCCAATTCTTCCAAATCCATTAATTGCTATTTTTTTCATTTTTCTACCCTTTTCTATTATTTTTTGCTAAAACGTCTTGCCAAAAACCAATATTTTCCATATTATACTATATACATAAAACATAATAAGTCTTAATAGTTATTTTCATTATTATATATACCCCTATTTTTATTATCTAAACCCCAAAATTTCTATAATTACCCTTCAAAACAAGAGCCCCCAATAAATTCTCTTAAAACACAATCATCAGCTATATATTCACTCGATATCGGATAATAATTTTTTAAAAAATTAATAAGACGACGAGCCTCTTCGTAATACACAGAATCCGTTCCTACGGAATAAAGAAGTGGTTCCGCAAAGACTTTTAAAACTCCTAGTTCATAAACTAACGAAGTATTAATAATAACATCACTAGTATTAATATAAGGGAAAATATATTTTTCTTCCCCACTACGCACATCTTGCCATGAACAAATAGTTTTGCTAACATCATTACCCCTGGTACGATTATCACGTATCATTCTTCTTATCAATCTTAAATCAGTAGTACTTATATAATTATTGCTATCTAAATTAAGAGGCATAAAAGGACTTAAATAAATTTTAAATTTAATATCATTATTAATATAAGGAGTTAAATCATCATTTAAACAATGTAATCCTTCCATTAACACGATATAATTACTATCTATCCTAGTTTTGCCATTAACATATTCCCGTATTCCCGAGACAAAATTATAAGTTGGAAGTTCCACTTCTTCCCCTCTTAATAAAGCATTGATATCATTATTTAAAGATTCAACATCAATTGAGGCTACACTTTCAAAATCATATTTACCATCTAAGGTTTTTGGCGTATCAACTCGATTTTTAAAATAGTCATCAACACTTATAGTTAAAGTTTTAATACCTCTTGCTTGTAAATCTAGCGATAACTTCTTACAAGTCGTTGTTTTCCCACTACTAGAAGGACCCGCAATCATTACAAACTTACTTTTCCTGTTTAATATCTTATTAGCAACCTCATGTATTTTATTATCGTAATTAATTTCACTAAGTCTAATTAAGTCTTTAATTTTACCATTAGCCACTATTTTATTTACTTGATAAACATAAGGTATATCGCACTTATCTAACCATTCTTTTTCATTTTTAAAACATTCAATTACTTTTTCATAGTGAACATAAGACGGTACCTCATTTTGACTTCTTGGGGTCGGAAATAACAAAACAACTTCTTCTTCATTTAAAGCCACCAAATCAAAACGATTTAAACAGCCGGTACTATAAGGCATTTCGACATAAAAATAATCATAATAATTTTCTAATTTGTAAATAGTTACCAATTCATCATCTATATTTAAAACATTGTAACAATTTGGAACCTTTTGTTCTTTTTTATAAAATTCTACCATTTCCTTGCTAAGAACATTCATCTTTAAAATTGGCAAATTTTCACTGATTATTTTTCCCATTCTTTCTTTTATTTTAATAATTTCTTTATTAGTAATCCTTAAATTACCAATAGTAATGTGCATACCTCGCATAATAGAATGGTCAAAGTTAATTTCAATATTTTTTCCATATACATCATAAATAGCCGCTAGAAAAACAAACTTTAAACCGGCTTGATACATTTTATAGCCCGCTAAATCATTACTGTCAATAAAATTAATATCACAATCTCTTTTTAATTTCGTATCTAAACTAACTACCGAGTTATCTATTTTAGCGCCCACTACTTTTTTTTGGCTATCAAAAGACCACATCTTGACAATATCAATTATTTTTGTATTCTTATCTACAATAACTTTTTCTGTATTATTGTCTATATTATTGTAGGTAACTTCTATTCTATTCATATTCAATCCTTCTATTCTCTCTTCGATTATATCAAAAAATTTTTTAAAAGTCTTTTAAATTCTATTATTTTTCATTTAACTTTAGAACTAAAAACCATTTTAAAAGGTAAAATCCTAATTTTTTAATTACGCAAAAATTTTTTCTTAATAAAAAAACTTTTACGCCAGAAATAATTCTGTATAAAAGTTTCTTATCACCAAAATAACATTATTCTTGATATATAAATTATTAACATAATCATTACACTAATACTTATCTAAAAAGCATCACCTAAAAATTCATCTTGAAAATCACTATTTCCCCCAAAAAAGGAAAATATCTTTCCTACTTTTGTTTTAGTAAAATTATCCATTTCTTGTTGCATTTTATCTTTTTCTTCTTTGGACATTTCATTATAGTCTTTAGATGAAGAAGTGTCTAAAGGACTCATTGTGATATTATTAGAATAATTATAATCAACATTTAAATTAAAGTCTAAGTCATAAATAAATGTATCTAAACTTAGATTTACATTGAAGATTCCCGTAACATCCTTATCTTTACTAATAGACTTTTTATTGCTTGTATTAATATTTAGAGTCATTCCTAAAAAACTAACCTTACCATCTAAAGTCGCTGTATCATCCTTATTATCATAATAAAAGGTTCCCACCAAAATATCTTTATGGTAAACAGATATTGCTAATTTTTTATCGGAACTTTTTGTGCTTTCAACTCTTATTTTAGCAGACGGTAAACTAAAACTAGTTTTTTTAGTTTCTGATACATAACTAAAATATAACGGTGTACTATTATTACCTATTTCAATACCAGCAAATTTATTTAAAACCCCCGAAGTATAAATATTTATCTCTAATACATCAGTCATATTTTCTAAAGTATCTTTTATCTTGGCCTCAACTTCACTAAATGACTTATAACCATTGATTATATATAAGCTACTATATAAATAATATTTTGAAGACGTATTTAAGTTATTATAAATATAATTTAAGATATCTTTATCTAACTTATAAGTATATTTATTATACTTAGTAAATTCATCTTTAAATGTGCCTTTATTTCGATAAACATTATTACTATTAATACTACTCAAAATTGTTTCTTTAAAACCTTCAATTGCTCCACTTAAAGAAACACTATCATAATCAAGACCTATATCATTAAAATCATCGCCTGAATTTTCAAATTTAAGAAAAGTACATATAAAATCATCAGAAGTACTACAATCATAATTATTAACATTATAAACATTATCAAATAAATTATCACTGGCTATATAAGTACCATCTTCCTTAAACAAAACACTACCACTCAAGATTTTCTTATTATCTTCACTTAAATTCCCAGAAAGTTGTACTCTATCGTTTGTAACATCAAGAAAACCACGAATATTTAAAACATCATCTGCTAAAACATTTTCTACCAAATTGCCCCCTAACTTAATAGAACTTCCAAACTGTATGTCACGTTTATCAGCATCTTTAAATTTTTCAACAAAAGAAAACGTTTTAATAACACTTTGTTTTATAACATATTTAGGATTATTTATTAAGGCATAGAATATCACAACCAAAAGGCCAATCATAACCAGCAAGAAACAACCAATAAACATCCATTTATTTAGTTTAAGCCTTCTCTTATTTTTCAAACTTTTATCATTCATATTATTACCTCTACTATTATAATCTTACCATTAATTATATATTTAAAGCAACAATTTAAGCATTCCTTTATACACTTTCCAAATATCAATCTTTTTTAAGAAAATAATATTATATTTTTAAATATGCAATCATTTTTTACAAATACATTTTCTTTACACCTATAAAATACATTTATATTATTTTAAATTTTCTTTTTCCTTATGGCGATTTACTAATTCTTTAATTTTTCTAAAATAATGATTTATTCCGGACTTACTTATTGATTTGCCACTTTCCGTTGATACTATCTGGGCTAATTCCTGATATGAAGTCTCAGGATACTTAATGCGATATTCAATTACTTCTTGTATTCTGTCATCTAAAAGACCCATTAAATCATGTTTTTTTAAATAATCTATATCATCTAGTTGTTTAAGACCAGTAATAGTTGTTTTTTCTTGATTAGCAATCTCACAATTATTTAAACGATTTACCATATTTTTATGATCACGATAAATTCTTATATCCTCAAAAAAGAACATACAGTTAATCGCCCCAAACATTTTTAACGTATCACTTATCATCTCCGCTTGTTTAACATATATCATATATTTAGTTTTCCTTTTTAGAATTTTAGAAACAACATTAAATTGCTTTAATAAGCCAACAATCAGACTAGCCTCTTCCTTAGTATCTACACTCATTTCCATGTGATATCCACTTGTTTGAGGATTACTAACACTACCTGTAGCCAAAAACAGCCCCCGTAAAAAAGCAATTTTTTCCTCATCCGTTTCTAGTAAATAAGCATCTGGCATTACTTTAGCACCATTTTTATAAATATTTAACTTTTCTAATACGGAGTTAACATCACTATTATATGTCAAAATGTATATTTGCTTAACTCGAAAACGATTTTGAATTCGCACCGTCATCTTAGGGCGAACTTGAAAACACATTTTCATTAAAGAATAAATCCTTCTTGCCACAGAAGCATTCTCTATCGTTAAAACTATTTCTTTATCTTTTATATCCCCATCAAACCGAATAAATGCTGATAATTCTGCAATTGCTTCCACAACTTCTATATCTAAATGAGCAATTTCATCTTTAATTTTCATTGTATACGTCATGATTAACCAATCCCATCTTTTTTATCTTTATTTTTGTCTTAATCTCTCAAGAAATTCTTAAAATTATAACTGAATATTTTTCTTTTATCTACTAAACTTTATAATTATAAACAATATTATATCCAATCTTTAAATTTTTTTAAACTAAACTTAAAATTTATTAGCCAAATTATATCTAACTTTGCCAATTCGCCTTTTGAATATAAAAAACTAATATGTTATTCTACCAATCGATGTGAGCAATTACAAGTTATATTCATAAAATTACCCCATTTATAACTAATATCAATTAATTAATCAAGTAATATAACTTCTATATTTTTCTAATTCTAATACCTTACTTCGGCTCACATCAAAAAAACTATATTTGAATTTCGTTAACCGATTTTCTTATATAGTTTTTGTTTTAATCTTTTTAATTAAATGTTATCTTGAATACCACCATACTCCTTTTTTAGGATATCCTGGAGGTTCAATGGAATTGGCAATAAATTTCGACCAACTAGTATAATCCTTTAAATAATAACCTTTGGATATACCAAAATGTAAATGAGTTCCGGTTGTACATCTATCATAGCCACCGTTAGCCTTGGCCGTTGAACCACCACCAATCAAGCCAATTACGGTATTAGTAGTAACTTTATCTCCGACATTAACTTTGATTGATAAAAGATGGGCATACTGCATCGTATAAGCCTTTCCTAGAACATTAACATGAATATAAACCATATTACCGCCACAACTTGACCTTCTAGTTACGGCTGCTACCGTCCCTGCCGCTGCCGCATAAGCCGGAGTCCCTTCTGCATTACCACCAATATCATGAGCATTGTGAAAACTTCCCGTATTAAGTACAGGATTACGATATCCCCAACGTGAATTAATCTTTCCTTTGACCACTGGTTTTAACCAACCAGAAGAGGCTTGAACCGACGTACACGATGTTAATAACTGAGTTTCACTAGTACAAATAGTTTTATAATAATTGATTAAGGCTTGTTGATTTTTAATCTGAGAATCTATATCCTCATTTATATCATTTATCTCATCTAATTGATTGTTAAGTTTAGAAATAGCCTTAGAAGTATTAGCAATTTTATCATCTAACTCTAAGTTTTTATTGGCTAAATCAATCTTTAATTGTTCATTTTCCTTAATTAATTTATCTAAATCATCTATTTTATTTTTATAATAACTAGATAACTGCGATACCGCCTCAACTCGCATTATTAAATCCGTTGGACTCGATGCTCCCGTAATATATTCTAAATATTCGTTCTGATTATTGCTTAATTGATAATACTTTAAAACAACATCAACATCTTCTTTAGCCTTAATGATATCTTCATTACTTTTTTTTATTTTTTCCTCAGCATCAACTACATCATTAGCAATTTGCTGTTGTTCTTGTCTCGCATTTTCAACAGACTGCTTATTTTGATTAATTTGATTCTGAGTCTGTTTCTTTTCGTTTTGTTTATCAACTTTTTGTTGTTTTAAAGACTCTAATTCCTTTTTTAATCCCGCAATCGTTGTGGCTTTACTATTGTTGGTAGCAGCCATAACACTGAAAGGCTCAACAAAATAAGGAATAAGCATTAAAAAACTCAAAATAATTCTTAATGTATAATTAACAAATTTTTTCATTATATTTTCAAATACTTTCTAACCGCTCTACTACTACCAAACATTCCAACTAAGCCACCAATAACCACTAAAATTATGGAAACAAACCAAATTATGTTCATTGGTTTAATTAACTCTACAATATGAGAAAATAAATATCCATCAAAATGATCATAAATTAAAATATAGCCATAAACTGTAATAATAATGGGAATAATAGAACCGATAATTCCTAAAATAAAGCCTTCAATTATAAAAGGTTGTCTAATAGCAAAATTGCTGGTACCAACTAATCTTTTAATTTCAATTTCGCTTCTTCTAGAAAATATAGTTAATTTAATAGTATTACTTATTAAAAAGGCTGTAACCAATATCAAAGCCACTACAATAATTATCATGGCTTTTTCTACCACATCAAATATAAAAACCAACTTATCTACACTTTCCTCACCATATTTAGCAGACTTTACGCCATCCATCGCTCTAATTGCACTAGCAACGTATGATAGGCTTTTTATATCTGTTACCTTAACTGTAATAGAATCTAATAGAGGATTAGTATCTAAATAACCAAGAGTTGTTCCTAACTCTTCACTCGAATCAATCATTTCCTGTTTCCAGTCATCTTTAGATTTATAAATAAGGGATTCATAATTTCTTAATTTTTTTATTTCTTCTTCTATCGTCTTAGTCTGTTCTTCAGTAACATCTTCTTTTAAATAGACAACTATTGTTAAAGTTTCTTCTAATCTTTTTGTAAAATGATCAACATTAGCACTTATTACTATAGCAATAGCAACTAAAATAAGAGTAATAGTTATACAAGTAACTGAGGCAATTGAAAGACTAAAATTTCTAAAAACACTTCTTATACCATCACGAAAGTTTCGACCTAAAATTCTTAGATATCTCATACCTTATACGCTCCTTTCTCAACATCACTAACTTTAACTCCATCTTCAATGGTAACAACTCTTTGTTTCATTCTATCTACTATATCCTTATCATGAGTAGCCATTACCACGGTTGTTCCTAATTCTTTATTAATTTTATATATAGTTCGCATTATTTCCTTTGATGTCTCTGGGTCTAAATTACCTGTTGGCTCATCGCAAATTAAAACCTTGGGTTCATTTACGATAGCCCTGGCAATACAAACTCGTTGCATTTCCCCGCCAGATAACTCTTTGGGCATACTTTTTACTTTTTCTTTTAAGCCAACTAATTCTAAAGCCATCATAACTTTAGGTTTGATTTCACTTGCTTTAAAACCTTGAGTTTCTAAAGGAAATGCTACATTTTCATAAACAGTCAATTTAGGTAATAATTTAAAATCTTGGAACACAACCCCTAATTTTCGACGTAATTTATAAACCTTGCCATTTCTTAACTTACTAACATTTACCCCGCCCACATAAACTTCTCCAGAAGTTGGTCTTTCTTCTCGATAAAGCATTTTAATCAAAGTTGATTTTCCTGATGCCGTGGGTCCAATTACAAAAACAAATTCACCTTTTTTTATGCTCAAATTCACATTTGCTAGAGCAGTAACGCCATTTTTATAGACTTTTGAACAATTTTTAACTTCAATAAATTTCACTGCAACCACCTTTACCATAATCAATATATCATAGTTTTGTGAAAAATAAAAGAATAATGCCTAATTGTCATTACTCTCTTTCACTAAATATTCTGTATATTCATTTACTATTAAATTAATAACTGGTAATAATCTTTTTACTTGCCGATAAGGAGTAACATCGTAACTCGCACTGGCACTAGCAAGAACAAGCATCGGATGATAACCAAACAAAATTCCTGAAGATATTGTAACATCCTTAGTAAACCCTTCTTTTGTTGCACTATTTATATTAGGAATTGTATTTTTAAAATAATTAAAAACATTATTAGAAAGCAAATTTAAATATTCTTCTCCCCAAGTACTTTCTTTAGCAAAATGATATATTTCTTGCCAGATAATAGCCATACTTCTTAAATCAGTAAGCCCCCATGGATTATAGGCCGTTAAATGTAGTCTTTTTATACCTAACTCATCTAACATTGCGTTATAGCCAATAACTCCAAAGCGAGCATGTAACATTTTATAGGCTACATTATCACTATTAACTATAGTATATTTTATTAAGTCCCTTACTGTATACAAAGTACCAACCGGACTTTCTTTAACTAATCCAGTCCCATCATTAAAGTAAGTATAAGTATACATTAATTGTTCATCCAAATCAACTTGACCTAAACTAACTTGTTTATAAAGATACAAGCAATATGCAGCCTTAATAATACTAGCCGTCTGATAAATATTATCAACATTATAACCAATAGACGCTCCCGTTTTTAAATCAAGAAGATAAACCGATGAATAAGCCTTATATGAATTAATAGTTTGATAAAGTAAATCAGTAATCCCACTGCTCATTGTATAATCAGTATTTAAAGTAGTTATTTGATTTTTTATATAAAAATACGAATTAATATCCCACAAAGGAACCTCATCAGTTTCAATCTCATCCGGTTTAAAATCACTTTTATAAACATAATCAATTGGTTCTTGATTATTACTTAACAACTTTTTATTTTCACTAAAATAATCATTTTGAAATTTAACTTCATTTTTTACTTCTGGACTTTTAGAAAACAAATACCAACTAACACCAGCAAAAGCTATAAAGCAAATTACTCCACAAAATATTAGCGAAACAATTAAACAATTAATAATTTTTTTCATTTCTATCCAATTCCTCAACTAAAATACTAGTCTTTTCTTTTCTTTCTTGCCACCAGTTACCTCATAGCAATCACTAACAACGATAAAAGCGTTTGCATCAATTTCTAAAATTTTCTCTCGAAAGGCATTATAAGCTCTAGTAGGAACAACCACCTGCAGCATTTTTCCTTTCTCAAACAAAAAACCGCCAGTTGTATCTAAAATAGTTACTCCTGTATGCATATTATTTATAACGTAATCTTGAATTTTTCGATATTTTTTACTAGATATTAAAAACATTTTACTCGTAGATATACCTATAATAATCTTATCTACAATTTTAGTTGAAATTATTAATAAAATTAAAGAATAAATAGCGTTTGGTATGCCAAATACTAAAATTCCTAATAACACTATTACAGTATTCATAAGTAATTGGGACTTTCCTTCTGTCAAGTGCTGATATTTATGAATAATTTTCATAATAATATCGCTCCCTCCCACCGTAAAGCCACTTTTATACACAAAACCATTTCCTATCCCCAACAATACACCAGCAATTATAATTATAATAACTATATTAGAAAAAGTAAAAAAAGGCGCTACTAAATCACAAAGTGGTTTAACAAAATCAATTAATAAAGGATAGAGTATAGCCCCAATAACACTATTATAAGTTGTATCTTTGTCTAAAGTAAAATATGATAAAATTATCAAAAAAATACTACTTATAAAAATAAAATAAGAAGGTCTTATCCCACACAAAAAATTTAACATGGTAGCAATTCCTGTCATACCACCAATATTAAATTCATTTGGTAACACAAATAAATTATAATTAATAGCCAATATTAATAACCCTATTAAAAAAACTGCTAAACTTTTTAATCTTTCTTTACCTGTTAAATGCCCCATTACTCTTTTCATTGCTATCTTACTCCTACTATAATAATACTATATTTTTCTAAATTTGCATATAGTTAATGAGGTGAATTTATAAATGAATGGAACATATTACCAAAATCCAACTTTTCCAACTAACCAAAATAATTATGATGTTAACATGGCTATTCCCAATAATCAAAATTATTCAGGAGGCTCTATTCCTGCTAATAATCAATTAACTCCTACTAATAACAATAATTTTACTCCAGACTACAATACTGGAAACACGCTACCTATGGAACAAAGTTACATTGAAAACATTTTAAGGTTAAATAAGGGTAAAATGGTAAAGGCTTATGTAAGTTTTCCAGACTCAACCGAATGGCGTAATAAAATATTTGCTGGTCGCATTGAAGAAGCCGGTCGTGATCATCTAATTATTAGTAATCCATCTACTGGCGAGTGGGATTTAATCTTAATGATTTACTTAAATTATGTAACTTTTGACGAAAAAATAAATTATAGTCATAGTTATTCTCAAAAGAACTTCTAAAAAAAGAAGTTCTTTGCTATTTCTAAGCTCATTTTTAAAGTACCAGAATAAAAGTGTCCAGGATAAATCTTAGTATTTAAAGGATAATTACTTATTTTTTCCAATGATTTTTGCATATCTTCATGACTACCAGTAGGTAAATCCATTCTTCCTATCGAATTATAAAATAGAAAATCGCCTGTAAACATTATATTTTCTTCTGGAAAATAAAAAGTTTTCGAATCACTTGTATGCCCTGGTGTTGCAATAACCTCGTATTTAAATGTTTCTTGCTTAAAATCGTTGGCCTTTATACCATACTTGTTTTCTAACTCTTTTAAGGCCCCAATATGATCAAAATGATGATGAGTAACTAAAATTTCTTCTAGTGTTCCCTTAATTTCATTATCAATTTTTTTAAATTCATCCCCAGGATCAATTACTAAATATTTTCCATCTTTTTCTAAAATATAACAATTTTCCTCTAGTTCACCAACCACAATTCTTTTTATATTCATTTTATCACCATCACTACAATAACATATAATTTATTTACTAGCAAGTCAGTGTGTGTTATACTATTCTTATAGAATATGAGGTGTAATTATGGCTTTTATTTATGCTATTTTAATTATTTTGATAATAGCAGGGGTTGGGGCAATCACATACATTGTTTATTATAACGCTCTTCAAGACTGTAAAATAAAAATTGATGAAGCAGATAGTATGATTGATGAGGCTCTCCGTTCCAAATATGACATTCTTCTCAAATTAGAATCTTTAATTAAAACTAATATTAAAGAAACTAAAATTAATTTTAAAGACTTAAATGATTTAAAAAAAGAAAGTATTTCTAACTTTCAACTAGAAAGAAAATTAGTAGATACCGTTCTTCTTATTAATAAAATTCAAGACGACTTCCCAGAATTAGAAGAAATAAAAGATTATCGTGAGTTATTAAATGATATTAGAGTTATGGATGAAAGAATAAACGCTGCTAAGAAATACTATAATAAGTACACCTCTAAATCAAATGAATTAGTTCGTAAATTTCCATCTAACTTAATTGCCAAATTTCATAGTATAACCATTCGTAATTTCTTTGATAATAAAGATATGAATGATGATATTATAAATGATTTCAAATTATAATCGCCAATCAATAGGTTGGAGATTATTTTTTTTCAAAAATTCATTAGTTCTTGAAAAAGGACGACTGCCAAAGAAACCACTTCGACAAGAAAAAGGTGATGGGTGAGGACTACTAATTATTAAATGAATCGGATTAGTAATATATTGTGCCTTCGACTTTGCAAATTTTCCCCACAATATAAACACTACCGGTGTAGTCTTAGCATTAACTTTTTTTATTATATAATCAGTTAAGGGTTCCCAACCTAGATTTTTATGTGAAGCAGGACAATCTTTTTTTACAGTTAAAACACTATTTAATAGAAGTACCCCTTCTTTTGCCCACTTTGTTAAATCGCCATCCCCATGAGGAGTAATTCCTAAATCATCATTAAGTTCTTTATAAATATTTTTTAAAGATGGTGGTATGTTAATATCTTTATGAACTGAGAAAGACAACCCCATTGCCTCGCCCACTCCGTGATAAGGGTCTTGACCAACTATTACAACTTTAACATCCTTATACGGAGTTAATTTTAAAGCATTAAATATATCTTCTTTTGGTGGAAATATTGTTTCCTTACTATATAAATTTAAAACTTTTTGATAAAATTTATTAAAATTTGGACTATTCCAAATAATTTTCAACTCATTATCCCAATCATTTCCTATCATAATTTTCCTTCTTTCTACATAACATATTTTACCAAATAAAAAGACTACTGTCTTTGTTTTCAGTAATCTTTTTTAGCTTTTATGAACAAATTATTACTTATGGTATGTTTCATTATTATTTATCTTAAAAGCCCGGTAAATTTGCTCCAATAAAACTCCTCTAAATAAACCATGGGGCATTGTCATCTTTGAAAAAGATAACTGCATATTAGCGCCATTTTTTATATTATCAAGTATTCCATCAGAACCCCCAATTATAAAAGTTATACAACCATGATGATTAAAAGTATCATTAATAAAACTAGCAAACTCTAAAGAATTCATCTGTTTTCCCTCAATAGCCAAAGCCACAACATATTCATTCTTACCAATGTTTTTTATTATTTCTTTACTTTCATCTTCGATATTACTATCTTTAACTTCGATAATATTAAATTTATGATATTTATTAATTCTTTTACTATAATCTAAAATTAAATCTGTCAAATACTTTTCTTTTATTTTTCCTACACAAATTAACTTTATCATAACTCTATTATCTCCGATTTCTCATTTTGTTTAGCGCAACTAATATTTTCAAAGTCTACCCCATACTCTAAGAAAATATTTTTTATTGTAGTCAAGGCTTTTTCTTCTGTATTATTTTCATGCGATAAGTGCAATAAAATAATTTTTTTAGTATCTTCACCTATTAATTTTGCTAAATAAATACTAGCATCTTTATTAGACAAATGTCCATAAGGACCGACTACTCTGTCTTTTAGCCAAGGTGGATATTTACCATTTAGGAGCATCTCAACATCATGATTACTTTCAAATAAATAGACATTTTTATTTCTTAATTTTGAAAAATATTTTTGATTTAAATAACCCGTATCAGTCAAATAAACAACACTATTATTACCTTCATACAATATATAGCCTTTTGAGTCCTTAGTATCATGACTAGTTTTTATTACTTCAATTCTAATATTATCTAAATATACATCATCATCAAAAAGCACTAAATGTTCATATTTTCTTATTGGATTATCACATTCCAACTCACCTATCATTCCCACTGTCATATAAACATTAGCATGATACTTTTTGATATAATTTATTAAAGCTCCAACATGATCACTATGAATGTGTGATATAAATATGGTATCTATATCGTTTAAAGAAACGCTTAATTCCTCTAAGCGTTCCTTTATATATCTAACGTTAGTACCCATATCAAACAATATTTTATGCGTTTGAGTTTCTATATAGGTAGAATTGCCTTTAGAACCACTCGCTAAAACACAAATACGCATTATTTATACAGTGTGATAGGATTTATTGCTTTGCTTCCTCGTTGATATGGTAAACCAGTCCAGAAGCCTAAATGTAAGTGAGTTCCAGTTACTAAACCGGTCTTACCCATTGAACCAATTCTTTGGGCTCTACTTACTTGATCACCCTTTTTAACCGCAACAGCAGACATATGTCCATAAATTGAGCAATATCCATTCGGATGTTGAATAACAACATTTATACCAATACTTGAACCACCATAACCGCCACGGCCAGCCCATACAACTGTACCACTAGCGATAGCAAAAATTGGTGAACCATATCCCGTTCCGGAAATGTCCAAACCATCATGGCTAGTACGATTAAATAAGTAACGAGTACCAAATCCTGATGTAATAATATATGGTTTCAATGTTGGCCAAGCATATTCCGTACCATCATCAACATAATTACCCCAGTTACCACTTGAAACAGATTTTTTACCTTTAACAACAACTTCATTAACAGTTTCTCTTACCATATAAGTATTATCTTTATCAATTACAACTTGTTGACTTGCATCTCCATTGATTACCTGTGTACGCGAAGCAACACGGCGAATACCATTAACGCCCTTTGTTTGAACTAAGCGATAACTAGTATCTTTTGAATAATCATACTTAGTTTCCGTTGAATATTTTTCTTCAACATCTTTAACTATATATTTATCATAAACTAATTGAAGCATTGGATTAATTAAGGAAATAACAACTTTATCCCCAACAGCAAGCAAATCATTTTCACTATTATATTTAGGATTAGCAACTAAAAATTCAGATACATTTAATTCATTCGCTTCCGCTATACTAGCAATTGTATCGCCAACTTTTACCGTATACTCAGATTCCTTACTATCTGTTCCAAATAGCAAATATTTACTCAAACTATCAACATCGGTAAATATTTTTTCATCAGTACTTATATAAGATTCTTTAATAGAAATATTTTCCTGAAAATAAATATTTTCAATTCTTTCTCCAACATCAACAATTTCTTTTTGTTCATTATTTATATAAGCCAAATATTCATCCTCGGGAATAAATGATAAAATAACCTTTTTTATAGCATCTTCAAATACTTTTTCATCTAACACATTTATTTTAAACAGCACCTTTGAATCACCATTATCATCTTTATCACTAACTGTAATTGTATAACCTTTTACCGTAAAGTTTTTAGATTCTTTTATTTTATCGTATATTTCCCCAACACTAGTAACATTTGAATTGTAAGTATTTAACTTAGTTATCGAAAAGCCTTTGGGTGGATAAACCTGGTCTACATTATATTCATCTTTAATGCTTGATTGTTCTTCATTAATAAGTGCATAAAGTTCATCTTGACTATCAATCATTCCTATTTTCTCACCATTTAAATATACTTGATAAACCCCTTCTACTTCATCAGCATAACTTGTTTTATAAGAAGTAGCAATAAACATTGCAACTCCAAAAATCATTGTCGTTAATATACATAGAATTTGTGTCTTTTTACTCATTAATATTCTCCTTCTTTTTCCAAAACCATATAGTTTTTGAAATTCATCATTGTCGGTTCAAATAAGACTGTAAATTTTCCTGTACCACCTTTTCTGTGTTTCGCAATTATAATATCAGTTTCAACATTTTCTGACTTGCCGAGTTCAGTTTTAGCTTTATAATAATCTTTACGATTTATAAACATAACTATATCAGCATCCTGTTCGATTGAACCGGATTCTCTTAAATCGGCAAGCATCGGTTCATTATTTTCTCTTTTTTCAGCATTACGGGAAAGCTGGGCTAAAGCAATTACTGGCACCTTTAATTCCATGGCCATAGTTTTTATGGCTCTTGAAATATCCGAAACTTCTTGTTGTCTAGATTCGGGTCTTCTTCCACCCATGGTAAGCAACTGCAAATAATCGATGATTATTAAACCAAGACCTTCCTTTTTGGTTGCAAGTCGACGGCATTTAGCCCGAATATCATTTACTGTAATACCAGAATTATCTTCAATATAAATATTGGTATCAGCAAGTTGACTAACCGCTTCATTATATTTTTTCCAATCATTTTGACCTAATTGACCATTGGTTAATTTCTTACCTTCAATGCCTCCTAGGGCACTAATCATACGATTAACTAATTGTTCAGCTGACATTTCTAAGTTGAATACCGCAATAGCCTTTTTTGTACTTTGTGCCGCATGGGTGGCAATATTTAAAGCAAATGCGGTTTTTCCCATACCGGGACGAGCCGCAATTACTATCATTTCCCCTTCATGTAAACCACTAGTTGCCTTATCTAAATCATAAAATCCCGTTTCTAATCCTGAAATAACACTATGATTTTGCGATAAGTACTCTAATTGCTCTTGGGCTCTTGCCAATACTTCATTAATAGGAGCGAATTCAGTAGTTTGGCGAGACCTGATAACGTCTAAGATATTTTTTTCCGCTGTATCAAGTAAACCGGTTACATCATCAGAATCATTGTAAGCATCTGTAACAATATCAGTAGCCGTGGTTATAAGATTACGGACAATCATTTTTTCTTTGATAATGTTAATATAATAATCCAAATTAGCCGCACTAACAACAGAGGTTATAACATCGGCCAAATATGATGGTCCACCAATCGCTCCTAAGCTCTTGGTCTTATCTAATTCATCAGCCACAGTTGTTTGATCAATAGGTACTCCCGCATCATGTAAGTTTTTTATAGCAAGAAAAATTTTTTTGTTAGCATCACTATAGAACATATCCTCAGTAACTTCTTCTAAGACCTTACTAACAACCCTATCATCAAGAAAACAAACGCCCAAAACTGACATCTCAGCATCTAAATTTTGTGGCATTTTTCTTGCCATAATATCACCCTACTTTACTAAATTTACCCTAATATTGAAACGCACCTTTTTATGTAATTCCACCGTTACATTATGAACTCCTAATGTATCTAATGGTGCGTCAATTTGAATTTGTTTCTTATCTACTTTATACCCCATTTTATTTAAGCATTCAGCAATTTGTTTAGAAGAAATATTGCCAAAAACTTTATCCATGGCCCCAGTCTTTACTTTAAATGTAATATTTTCTCTAACAATTTTATCTCGCATTGCTTGCATTTCCTTAACAAGTTCTTCTTCTTCTTGTTTACGTTTATCAAGTTCATTTGATAATATTTTGGTACTTGTTTTAGTCGCTGCCACTGCTAAACCATTTTTTATCAAATAATTCATGGCATAGCCGTCACTAACTTCAATAATATCATCTTTTTTTCCTTGTTTTTTAACATCTTTTAGTAATATAACTTTCATGTTTTTTCTCCTTTTTAATTCCTACCTATTGTATCAAATATATACTTATCCGTCAAAAAAATTTATCCTTTTCTTATGGATAAACTATACTTTTTCGCCATTATTTTTTATAAATTTACTATCCAAAAACTATCGTTTACTTTATGTTATTTTATATACATTTCATTGGTTTTAAAATACCATTTTATATTATATAGTAGCAAATTATAACTTTTAAAATTTAATTACAATTAAAAAAAAGACTAAAATTAGTCTTTAACATATGGAATTAATGCCATAAATCTAGCATATTTAATTTGTTGTGCAATATGTCTTTGATGTTTAGCACAAGCACCACTTTGTCTTCTGTTAACAATCTTACCTTTTTCAGTAACGTACTTTAAAATTATAGGTACATCTTTATAATCGATAGATTTTCCAGCACACATTTGACAAATTTTCTTTTTCTTACGATAAAATTCTGCCATTTTACATTCTCCCTTCTTAGAAAGGTAGGTCATCATCACTTAGTGAAACTTCATTACCCATGGCTGCATAAGGATCCATGTCTAAATCAGAAGTAACAATATCGTTATTGACCATACCGTTATTATTTGGTACCGCATTATTTACGGCATAAGATGAAGTATTAGAACTACTTTCTGGAATTGGACTACCACCAGCTCTTGATCCTAAGAATGTTACATTATCAGCAATTACTTCAGTAACATATCTTTTAGTACCATCTTGAGCATCATAATTTCTAGTTTGAATACGCCCTTCAACAGCAACTTGCGAACCTTTAGTGCAATATTTAGCAATATTTTCGGCTTGTTTTCTCCAAGCAACGCAATTTATAAAATCCGCTTCTCTTTCCCCATTTTGATTAGTAAAATTTCTATTAACCGCAATCGTAAATGAAGTAGTTGCATTACCAGTTGAAATTGTACGCAATTCAGGGTCTTTAGTCAATCTTCCAATTAAAATTACTTTATTCATTTCTTACTCCTCATCTAATTTGATAATTAAGTGTCTAATAATATTTTCATCAATAGACATTTTACGATTAACTTCTTTGATAGCATCTTTACTAGCAGTCATAGTAATTACATAATAATAACCACTAATTTCCTTTTTTATAGGATATGCTAACTTCTTTTGACCCATTTCTTTAAAGCTTTCTACTTTAACTTTAAGACTTTCAGCTAATTTCTTAACATTTTCGGCTGCGGCCTTAACATTACTTTCTTCCATAGTTGCTTTAACAATGAACATCATTTCGTATTTATTCATTTTTTACACCTCCTCTTGGTCTTCAGGCTTACACTTAATGTGAAGCAAGGAGCAATCACTACTCGTTTTGTATTATAACAAACCATCATATATAATTCAAGAATTATTTGTACTATTTTAGGGGTATTTTTTACTACTTTTATTTACTACAATTTACCAAATTTCCCAAAGAAAAAGACTTCCAAAGAAGTCCTAAGCCATTATTACAAATATAAGTAATAATATAACTAAAAGTCCAACGACAAGTTTCCAAATGTTTTTTAACCATTTTTTATAAGAAACATCATACATTGATAAGCCAGTTACTAGAAGCACGCTAGTTGGTGCTACCAAAGCAACTAAACCGTTAATAGATGTCATAATTACAAGCATTGTTCCTGTATATCCAGCAAACCTAGCAGCATAAACAGCCCCTAAAGTAAATCCTGAATAACCAAAATCCACATGGAAGAATGAGGCTAACGCATTAGCAACCGTTGCACTAAATACATTGAAATTAGTACCAATTATTTTATCAACTATTGTATTAGTAAATCCACTCCAGTATGAAATAACAAACATTGAATAAGCAAGAACAACAAATAAAGCCGGTTTTAATGTTTTTTTCATACCTTCAACAGCAGCCTCTAATAACTCATCAAACTTGATTTTACTAAATATTTTAACAAAAATTAAAATAATCATAGCAATATAACAAATTGTATAAATATCCCAAGAACCAAAAGCATTAATTTTTCCTAAGATATAACCAAATATAGCATGAGAATTACCACCTACTGTAATAGTAACTTTTGTAGTTAACCACGTATGGAACGTATCAAATACATCAATTCCAAAAGCACTATTCCAAGGCATATAGCCTAAAATGCAAAAGGCAAGTAATACAATAAACATAAATAAATATGGTTTTACTTTACCCTTAGTTGCATCGCCTGTTAAAGGAACTAAATCAATTACTTCCTCTTCATTGACTTTAGAATTTTTCTTCTTTATTAAAAAAATAATTGCATTTAAGCCAATAACTGCTAAAATTAAAATTCCATAACGAACTAATAGATTGGTTGTAATTTTAACTCCCATTGTACTTTCTAAGTAGTCCAATCCTAAAGTTGATGTTGTCTGACCAACTAGGCCCATAATCATTGCCCCAAATGTCATTAGAACACTATTTAATTTTCCATAGCCTAAACGACTAGCAACACTTATTATAAATGGTATAAATAATAAGATTGGAAAACTTTGAGTAGCCATCGAAACAAACAAAGCAATTAACAAAGTTACTATAATTGGAAATACTTTTTTTCTAGATGAAGTTTTACTCCAGAATTTAGCACTATTCTCTACCAATTTCTTATAACCATTTGTTTTTGATATAACACCATAAAATAAACCTAATACAAGAATAAATACAACTTGTAATAAATAATAATTAGATGCATAAAACATTGATAAGAATAATTCGTTGATACCAGTTCTTGCTGGTTCAGTAGTAGTTAAATTAGAACCGCTAAATGTTCCAGCAGGAATTATCCAACTTATAACAACTGCAACAAGAATACTTATAGCCAGTGCCTTAAATAAGAAATGACTAATTTTTTTAGGTTTTGTTTCTTTTTTTGCAGCTTCCGGTTTGGAAACTTCTTTTGTTTCTACAGAAACTACAACATCTTCTTTTACAGATTGATTAGTTTTGGTAGTTTTCGTAGAACTTTTCTTTTTTTCTTTTTTCTTCTCCATTTTCTTTACCTCCATCTAAATTATAGCACAAATTCAATACTTGCCAAGTCTTTTTGAGTGAAATATTACTTCACAATTTACTTAAAACCAGCACATTTTTCTTAAGGTAAACAATTTTATTTCTTATTATTTATTTTTATTGAAACTATTAGCGTTTTTTAAAGCAAAAGATTCCAAATAAGGTATTAACACACTTTTATATAATTCTTCAAAAGAACCATAATTTGGCATATTCTCTTTTATAAGATCTGTTATCTCCTCAGTTCTAACAAAACCAACTTTCTTAAACCATTCAAAATCTGGTCGCATTTCACTTCTTGATATCCATTTTTCAATCATTAAAACCGAAACTGCTCTTACAAAATATTCATATAGCAGTGTTTTAGTCATACTTGAATAAGACTTAGGTAACCCATTAGCCAGTGCTTCCTTGATTAAATAATCATAATTAGAAACAGCATCATAATACTTATCCACAACTGGATTAACAAAATGATGAGCAAATTCATGATTTATCGAAATGAAATTATATCTTTTATTTACAAAGAATTTATTATCTTTATACTTAATCCCTCTAGTACAATATAAAAAGTTACCAATAGTTGAAGAAAACCCACCATTCATAAAAATAGAACCCGTAATATTTAAATCAATATCTTCCTTACTTCCAAAGAAACTTAAAACATAATCCTTGTTATATCCCTCAGGTAATTTACCAAAAGCCTCTTGTTGTAACTTTAATTCTTCTTTATTGTCTTCTAAAATTTTATTCATATCAAAAGATAAATATACTTCTTTTACTAATTCTAAATATTCTCTTAAATCTTCTTTTTTAAAAGGGTTATTAATCTTAGTAATATCATCATATCTAATAGAAAAATCATCATTAAATAAATATGCAATATAATTATAATCAGCCTCATCCTCTATATCTAACATATATTTTTCTAATTCCGAAAATTTATCAAAATTAATCTTACTTACAACATCATTAAAATACTTAGTATTTGGAAATTCTACCCAATCAAATTCATCTTTATTTTTATAATTGTTTTTTATTACATAACTACACACGATAGCATGAATAAAATCCACTCTTTTATCTAATCCAAACTTAATATCACTCATTTCTACATCTCTTTTCATTCTAAAATTTTTAACTTTTAATTAATTTACTTATTCTTAGCACTACTCATTATTTTTCATCACTACTTTTATATTTGAACAACACCGACGGACGATGCCCCTCGCCTTTTTTAACTTTTTCCGTCTTGACAACTTTATTAGCAATAATTCTTCTAAAAGCTGGGTCTAGCAATTCTTTATTTAAAATCACTTCATAAACTTGTTGTAAATCTCCTAAAGTAAAATATTCAGGCATTAAATTAAAAGCTATATCAGTATAACTAATTTTATTTTTAAGTCTTTCAATGCCAGTATAAATAATTAAAGCATGGTCAAAAGCAACGTCGTTATTTTCTTCAATAATATAAGAGTAACTGTCAGAAGTTTTTTCTCTTAATACTTTCTTTAACTTAAACTTTAATTGTTCATTACCATTATCTAGCAATACTAAAACACTATCATTGTCGGCAAAATATTTAATATTGAACCATGAAGCGTTAGGAACTAAATTATTATTAAGTAAATTTTTATCTACTAAAGCCATATATGCTGTTGATAAAACACGCATTCTTGGGTCTCTTTTTACACTGCCAAAAGTATATAACTGTTCTAAGTAAATATTTTCTAAATTAGTTTCTTTCTTCAAGATTCTCTTAGGACTATCCTCTAAATCCTCATCAATACCAACAAATCCTCCTGGTAAGCACCACTTATCCTTAAAAGGGTAATTATCTCTTTTAACTAGTAAAACACTCATATGTTTCTTAGTTGTCTTACGATAGTTTTCATTCTCTTCATTACTAATACTAAGTACAAGAATATCCGTTGTTACTGACAATAAATCAAAATCATTCTTATTATAGTTTTTTAAAAATTCTTCTTCACTTTTATACATCATGTTCTAAAATCCTTTCTTCTTAACAATTTTATTATATCAAACATTATTTTTTTCTTCACTAATTTTCCTAAATCTATCAACAATTTTCAATAAATTTTTGCACATTCCATTATTATTTTTTCGCACATTTCATATCCTAATTCAGAGCTATTAAGTGTCAGTGTATAATTTGTAGC
>CAKORQ010000003.1 GCA_934101445.1 uncultured Bacilli bacterium
TATGGGGGAAATTATGCCGAATACTTCTCGTTCATGGCCCCTTATAAATTGCAAGAAGAAATGATAAAATATGCTATTGAAAAGAAAATGAACTATTATGATTTTGGCGGTATTTCTGGAAACTTTACCCCGGGTACTCCCGAATACGGTGTATACGAATATAAACGTGGCTACGGTGGCTTTGTAATTGAATACATTGGCGAGTTCGACTTAGTTATTAATAAACCTTATTATTTAGCATATAAATATGGATTAAGTATGTATCGTACATTTAGAAAACTAGTTTATAGAAATAAGAAAAATTAACCGAATTAACTTAGATTTGGTTAATTTTTCTTTTAAATTTCATAAATTAATGGTATGATTTTCTTAGTTAGAAAGAGGGAATATTATGCGTATTTATAACTCACTTACAGACAAACTAGAGGAATTTAAACCAATTAAAGAAGGCAAAGTTAGTATGTATGTTTGTGGACCTACTGTCTACAATTATGTTCATATCGGTAATATGCGCCCGGCTATTACATTTGATATGGTAAGAAATTACTTAGAATATCTAGGTTACGAAGTAACTTATGCTTCTAACTTTACTGATATTAACCCTAAAATTATTAAAGCCGCCCAAGAACTTGGGATTACAGAAAGAGAAGTAGCCAATAAATTTATTGCAGCCTATTTAAAAGATTTAGAAGATTACCAATGTGGAAAAATAGATATCCACCCTACCGTTTTAGAAAATTTAGATAATATTTATACATTTATTCAAAAATTGATTGACAAAGGTTATGCCTATGAAATTGACGGCGACGTCTATTTCCGTGTAAATAAAATTAAAGACTATGGGTGCCTTTCCAATAATAACTTAGATGAATTAGAAAGTGGCGCTCGTCTAGAAATAGATGAAAAAAAAGAAGATCCACTTGATTTTGCTTTGTGGCGCAAATCAACCGAAGGTGAATATTTTATTTCTCCTTGGGGTCAAGGCATACCTGGTTGGCATACCGAATGTGTTGTTATGATTAACAGTATTTTTGGCGAAAAAATCGATATTCATGGTGGCGGAGTTGACTTGAAATTCCCTCATCATGAAAACGAAATAGCGCAAAGTATGGCATTAAATAATAACCACTTAGCCAACTACTGGATGCACAATGGTCATATTAACGTTGAAGGAGTTAAAATGAGTAAATCTCTAGGAAACTTCATTCTAGCCAAAGATTTTATTAAAAATAGTAAGGCCAATATTGTAAAACTTGCTATGTTTAAAACTCATTATCGTTTACCCTTTAATATAAAAGAAGAATTATTTAAAGAATGTGGTCTTTTAAACGATAAAATTTATAATACTTTAAAACAAGCCAATCTCCAAATAGAAATAAATGATATTGCTATAAATCAAATAAAACAAGATGAAAAAATTAATGAAATTATGGATGAAGACTTTAATACCCCAAATTTAATTACTTATCTTTTAGAACTTATAAAAGAATTAAATATGGCTCTTCGTAATAAAGGAAAAATCGGTTTATTATATGATAAAATCAATTTAATTATCAATATTCTTGGGCTTCATTATGATTTAAAAAAATTAAGTAAAGATGATAAAGAAACTTACAAAAAATGGTTAGATGCTAAAGAAAATAAAGATTATGCTAAGGCTGATGAACTAAGAGCAATCTTAGTAAATAATAATATACTTTAGGGATATAAAGTAATAGGAGTAAAATGGATACATTATTAATAGTTTTAATTATACTAATACCTTTGATAGCCCAAATAAAAATAACTAGTTGCTATAATAGATATAAACAAGAAAAAAATTCTTGTAAATTAACAGGACAAGAAGTAGCCAGAAAAATACTAGATGAAAATGGTTTAAATGATGTTCATATCGTGGAAATAAAAGGTGAACTAACTGATCACTATGATCCTACAAGAAAAGTAGTGCGTTTATCAACTGCAATTTTCCATGGAGAAACCATTGCGGCAGCCTCAGTGGCGGCTCATGAATGTGGTCATGCTATCCAAGATAAAGAAAATTATACATTCCTAAAAATCCGCTCAGCCATTTATCCGGTTGTAAATGTAGCTACCAATATTTCTTATTATATAATTTTTGCAGGCCTTTTATTGCAAGCCTTCAAAATGGCTTATATAGGCATTGGCTTAACTTGCTGTGGATTACTATTTCAATTAGTAACATTGCCTGTGGAATTTGATGCTTCTAAAAGGGCTTTAAATAAGTTAGAAGAATATAATCTCCTAGCCAAATCCGAAATAGATGGCGCTAAAAATGTTTTATCAGCCGCTGCCCTAACTTATGTGGCCGGTGTTTTAGCCTCAATATTACAAATATTAAGACTTTTCTTAATTGTTCGTAATGAGGATCGTGATAATTAATGAGAACTTCTGAATTTTGGAAGTTTTTTTAATTATAACTTTTACCATAGTTAAGAAAAAACTTTCTATTTGCTTATAATAGAAGTTAATAACTAAATATCGGAGTTATTGGTTAAAAGATAAACACTAAGACATTATCATAAGAAAAACTAGAAATTATGGGTCCAAAGATTTTTGCTTGTAAATTTCTCTTATTTGTGTTAATATAACAGCCGAATGGGGGATATATATGAGAATCGGTGATACTAAAGTTATCGATAACGTAAATTATCTCATCTTAGATATACTAGAAAAAAATAATAATATTTATGTTATGGTTACGAAATTAAATGAAAATAATGAACCAACAATGGATGAATACAAAATATATAAAATAGCAGAAGATAATTGGCAATTAGAAGAAAACAGTAAAATTATAAATGAATTATTGCCAATTTTTACAAAGAATATTAACAGTATGTTAAATAAGTTAATGGGGGAATAAAAATGAAAAAAGATATAGTAAAATTAAGTGAAGAAGAATATGAGTATTTAAAAAGTATAGATTTAAATTTAACAAAAGATGCTGAAATCTACTTTGATTATGATTTAATCATGGCAAATATTGATAAAACTCCAAAAGAAATAATGCAAATGGACGATACTATCGATAGAAGGGTTTTATCGTGGTTTGATAAATTATTTGCCCAAAATCTAGAAGATTTTTTTGAAGACTATTATAAAAATGATTTATGTGGCAGCAAAGCACCTGGCAATGAAAAATGTCCACTAAACAATAAAGAAAGCAAAGAATATAAAGACTACATTAATTATAAAAAAATATTTGCTTTATCTTTAAAAACTATGGCCGCTGGCAAAACTAAAGAAATGCAAAAAGCCTATGATGCTGCCGGCAATATTTGTGAAATTGAAAACGAAACAGCAAAAGAATACACAAGTTCTATGAAAGATCTTATTGGTGATGTTTTTATTAAACCTGAGGCTGATTATATATCTATTGATAGCAAAATAGAACTTTATAAGAAAGTATTAAAAGATGGCAAAAAGCCTAAATTTAAATCAAGTATCGGCTTTAACGATATTATGCAAATAGTAGAAAACGTCCTTGATAATAAAGAACTTACTGAAGATGAGGCGGAAATTGCTAATTATATCGCTGATGCTATCGGTTATGATAGTATTTGTGATGTTCTAGATCCTAAGAGTAATTATTATAGCGAAAATTATTTAGATTTGTTATTCGTTATTAGAGCCCTAGCCGACAGTTCGCAAAAAAAAGATTACTCTAAAATATATAAACAAGTTTTATCTTTAAAAAATAGTCCATCTCAAGACATTGAAGACCTAATGCCCAAGGAATATAATGATACCGAAGTTGGAAAAGCTCTTTTAGAGATAGATGCCTACATTATTGGTACGAACGTATCTAATATATATCAGGAATATAGTCAATATGTTATTAATAATGCTAATAAATTTGGAACTTTAAAAAATACCGATGGCTTAACCAAAGAAGAAATATCATCTAAAAATAAAGAATATTTTGAGCAAAAAGATCATGGAAAAGAGACAATTTATCATGTGGATTTTGCCGATGGTACTTATGAGATTACTCCTAAATTAACCGAAAATGAGGTTAATGCTGATAAAAAAATAATTGCGGAAACTCGTAATAAATTAGAAGATGATAATGCTAAACAAGCACTTACTAGTGATTTAATATCTATTGTTGATAAATTAATATCGAAGAAAACTTTAAATGAAAAAGAAAAAGCGTTATTAACAAGTAATGGCCTTGCTGAAGATTCAAGTGTAGAAACCTTAAAAGCTAAGAAAACTGAATTAGAAAATACCTATAAAGAATTACATGCTAAAGAAGCCACTAGAATTAAGAAAATTAAAACCTTAGCCAAAGCCGATAATATTCTGGGCTATAAGAAAAAATCAACTAAAAAAACAAGTAAAGAAATTTTTAAGTCACCTGCTTTAGAAAAATGGTCAAAAAATATTGCTAAAGTAGCCTTCCCATTTTTAGGCGGAGCGATTGGTGCTAATCTAGCCTTCGTCTTAGGACCTGTTGGCATTGTTGCTACTAACGCAATTGGCCTTTTCATTATTACTCAGGCTAGAGCCTATGCTAATATTTTAGAAGAACAGGAATTAAATGGCGATGAAATAGAAATAGAATCTATTGAAAAACCAACTAATAAAGTTTGCAATAAAGTAAGTAGTTTACTTCGTAAAGCCCATTTAGATAAAATTGCTAAATTTAATATGTTTGAAAAATTATCTAATACCAGATTTAAAGCAGTAAATGAATTCTTTAGCAATAAAGATGTTCTAAGAATTATTGCTAACACCGTAACAACTGGTTTAATTACCATGGATCTTGGGGCTTTGAAAAATGCTGTTTCTAATAAACTTGCCGCTAATAACCAAAATAGTAATACGGTTGATAATTCAGGTAAAGAAACTCCTAATCAAAATGTATCCAATACTCCAGCCGATAAAACCCCAGATGTTAACTCTACATATCAAGAACCAGCCGCGCCATCTCTAAAATTAGGTGACAATATTGGCTCTGATAGTCAAATTATCAATGGGTATAAAACATCTTATGATGCTTATAATTGTGTAAACTCTGTTCATTTAAATCAAAATATAATGAGTGATGGTAATACTATTATTAAGAACCTTTTCTATAATAATAATGGGGTAATGGAAAAATTACCTATTAATCAAGGTGAAGACATTGCTGATGCTTTGACTAGACTAGGAATTGATCCTAAAGATGTTGTTGCCAACCTTACTAATGCCAGTGGTAAAGGCAGAGCCTGGGCTAGCATTAATGATGTAGCCAGAACTCTAGGAAGAAGTCTATAATGAAAGATAAAATAATTAATTTAAAAGATGGAACTTCTATTTATATAGCCGATGAAATGGATTATCAAGGTCGAAGATATGTTTATGGCTTACAATATGACAAAATGACAGCAAATGTTACCGCCAAATATTATATTTTAGAAGTAGTTGTTAGCGACAATAAACTAAAATTAAAAAAAATAGAAGATAAAACTTTAAAAGATGAAATTTATACTAAATTTACGTCTAAACAATTTGCTAAAATATTAGAAGATTAATTAAGAGTTTTGCATTTTTGTGCAAAACTTTTTTCTAAAATATAGAATAAAAAAATATCCTAATGTATAATAATTATGAGGTTTAATATGCATGAAGTAATAACAGTACAAAAATTTAGTGAAAATGAATGGCTTATTGATGGCATTTTCGAGGGAAATCCGGAAGCTTCAAATATCGTAATCATGCTTCATGAAGGCGGATACAATAAAGATGAAAATGGCCTTTTTCCTGTAATTGAAGAAAACAAAATAAAAAAAGAAAATAATAAAATAGTATTTCAAACTAAAACTTATGGAAACTACGAAATCTTAGCAAATTCTTTAATTAAAAATGCCGAATTCGCAACATTCCGCTACGATCTTCGCAATCACAACAAAAGTATAGTAAATGATACGATGGATAAACGGGATACTCTGTATCTGCGCCTGGCTAAAGACCTGCGTGATGTTATTAAATATTTAAAAAATAAGTATCCCTTTAAAAAAATATATTTTATTGGAACCGGCGTAGGAGCCTTAGTAATTGAATACTACTTAACTAAAGTAAGGGAAATACCTCTAGATAGCATAAAACAAATTTACTTAATCTGCCCTAATTCGCCAAAGATAATTTATAATCTTGATCCTAAATATCCCTTTAGTTATCAAAAACAAGAATTCTTACTTCAAAATAATACCCAATTTACCAAAATAAAAGGTATATTTGAGGGGAAAAAAACTATCTATGAGGCTGAAGAAAATTATGATATAGAAATAGAATTTGCTAAATTACAATTAACAACTAACTACTATTTATCAGCCACAGATAAATTAATTCCTGTAGAACTTTATCTTAAAATAATAACTAAAGTTAAAGAAATAAATCATAATATTCAGTATGAAGTTATCACTAAATTAAAAGATTATGGTAATACTGATCATGGTTTATATGATAAAGAATCAAGTATATATCTTTTAAAACAAATTTATCAAAGTATTGTTGATAACTATTAGTAAATAATAAACCTTTTATAAATAATATTTACTGTAATTAAAAGAAAGGAAAATGAAAATGCATGAGATAAAATGTCCCTATTGTAAGAGCGTCTTTCAAATTGATGAACAATCTTATAACTCTATTGCCAAACAAGTAAGAGACAAGGAATTTACAAAAGATTTACAAGAACGTGAGAAACAATTTAATAATGAAAAAGATAATGCTCTAGAAATTCAAGAGGCTAACTTAGCAAGAAAATATGAAAAAGAAAGTCAAGACTTAAAAGATGAATATGCAAAAACAATTAATGACCAACAAGTAAAAATAAACGAATTAACTGTTAAATTAGAAAATATTGATAATGAGCATACTAACACCATAAAACTCCAAGAAGCCACCTTAGCAAGAAAATATGAAAAAGAAAGTCAAAACCTAAAAGATGAATATGCAAAAACAATTAATGACCAACAAGTAAAAATAAACGAATTAACTGTTAAATTAGAAAATATCAATAACGAACATAATACCGCTATAAAACTTCAAGAAACTAAATACAAATTAGCATTACAAGAAGAAAAATCTAAGAGTATTCAAGAAATCGAGAAATTAACGGCTAAATTAGAAACATCAAAAAGTGAGTATCTAGTTAAAGAAAATTCTTTAAAAACCACTTACGAAGAAAAAATAAAAGGCAAAGATGAACAGATAGCCTACTATAAAGACTTCAAAGCTCGTCAATCAACCAAAATGATAGGGGAATCTTTAGAAGTTCATTGTAATATGGAATTTAATAAGTTAAGACCATTATTTAAAAATGCTTATTTTGAGAAGGATAATGATGCTAAGACTGGCTCTAAAGGTGATTTTATTTTTCGTGATTATGATGATGAAGGTACCGAAATTACTTCTATAATGTTTGAAATGAAAAATGAAGCCGATATGACCGCCAGTAAACATAAAAACGAAGATTTCTTTAAAGAATTAGACAAAGATCGTCAGGAAAAAAATTGTGAATATGCTGTCTTAGTCTCCCTTTTAGAAATTGATAATGATTATTATAATACTGGAATTGTTGATGTTAGTTATCGTTATCCGAAAATGTATGTCATTAGACCTCAATTTTTTATTCCTTTAATAACCCTAATAAGAAGCATGGGTTTAAATACTTTAGCCTATAAAAAAGAATTGGAAATCGTTCAAAACCAAAATATTGATATTTCTAACTTCGAAGATAATTTAAATAAGTTTAAAAATGATTTTAGTCGTAATTATACTCTTGCTAGCAAAAAGTTTGCGACTGCCATTGAGGAAATTGATAAAACGATTGACCATTTACAAAAAACTAAAGAAGCCTTATTATCTAGTGATAAAAATTTACGAATTGCTAATGATAAAATTGATGCTATAACAATTAAGAAACTAACTAACAATAGTAAAAGCGTTCGTGATATGTTTGATAAATTAAAAGAACAAAAAACTATTACTGCCAAAGATGAAAATGGTAATGAACAAAATGATGTATCAGTAACCGATTAAAAGTAAGGATTAAAAAAACCCAAAGTCCGAATTAAAGCCCCAAATAAATCGATCGTTGATGATTTATAAGGCGGCTTTTTTAAGCGTTGATATTTCTAAATTTTATAGTTACTTTAATAATGATTGGCATTAACTTTACATGATGGATAAAATATTTAATTAATTATCTACTAATTTCTTAAAATTTTGGTATACTCAAATTAAGGATAGGTGATTTATTTAAATGAAAGCATTAACTTTGGTAGAACCAAAAAAATTTGCAATAATTGAAAAAGATATACCAGTTGCTATAGGCAATAAGGTAGTTATAAAAGTAAAAAGAACAGGAATATGTGGCTCCGACATTCATATGATTTGGCAAACTGGTTATAACGCTGGAACAAATTTCGTTATTGGGCATGAATTTGCAGGAGAAATATATGATGCTGGTAGTAGCACCACTTTTAAAAAAGGTGATAGAGTAGTAGCCATGGAAATTGATTCTTGCTTAAAAGATACTTGTGAATTTTGTGGCACGGGCCGTGAAAATATCTGCGACCATGTTTTAGAAGGTGGCCCTGGTATTGGCTCTGATGGTGGATATGGACAATATGTGGCTGTAAGAGAAGATATGGTTAGAATTTTACCGGATAATGTTAGCTTTACTGCTGGCGCTATGGTCGAACCCGCTTCTATTTCTATGCATGGATTAAAACTTGCCCAAGTAAATGAAAATAGTAAAGTTTTAATTACTGGTTGTGGCCCCATCGGAATGTTTGCAGCCGCTTGTGCCCATGCCTTAGGAATTAAAGATGTTTATGTTACAGAGGCCAATAATAGCCGTATAAACCTAGTAACAAATTCTGGTTTTGTTAAGGCTGCCTTTGATGCTAAAGACGACCAAATTGATACAAAATTAAAAGAAGTAGCACCCGCTGGATTTGATGCCGTAATCGAATGCTCTGGTAATCAAAGTGCTAGTACAATGGGATTAAACCATTTGAAAAAAGGTGGTCATATGGTTTTAATTGCCTATGGCAATGCTCCTGAAATTAATATGTTTAACTTTGTTAATAATGAATACCATTTGTCAGGCAGTTTGTTCTTTACCACGAAAGAATTTGAAAACGTTATTGAACTGATGCACCAAGGAAAATTGGACTTAGTACGATTTGCTAAAGAAATAGAAATGGCTGATGTTCAAACCTCTTTAGAAAACTTTGAAAAGGGTCTTGATTGTCCAATTAAATTTGTCATCAAAATGAACGATTAAAATTAAGTATATTTTAATTAATTTAAAATACTTATATTAAATAATGTTTAAAGAAAAAGGATAGCTACACTTACTTAATTATGGTTATTCTTTTTTTCTTGTCTTTAACTATAAATAATGCTAAAATTATAGGCGAAAACTTGAATGTATTAGCGCTAAAAATTATTACTATCATATTTAATAAAAGTCGAAGAAACGGAGAAAATATGAGAAATTTTGAAAAAATAAGTTTTAAACAATTTTGTAAAGATGTTACAAATAATAAAGAACTATATGATAACTATAAATTACCTGTACGTGATTCCAAGGCAACTGCCGGCTATGATATATATTTACTTGAAGATTTAGAGTTAAAACCTAATGAAATAGTTAAATTGCCAACCGGAATAAAAGCTTATTTTTCAGATGATGAGGTTTTACTTATTATTATCAGAAGTTCAATGGGATTTAAGTATAATATCAAGTTAGTAAATCAAGTAGGCGTAATTGATGCTGATTACTATAACAATGAAAATAATGAAGGTCATATATTTATAAAAATTAAAAATGAAGGTGAAAATACAGTTCATTTTAAAGCAGGTCAAGCTATTGCTCAAGGAATATTTTTTAAATATTTAACGACTGAAAGTGATAATTACTTAGGTCAAACAAGAACATCAGATTATTAAGTTAATATTTATTAGATATTAAAGTTTATTTGAACCAATAAATTGTTAACAAGCGATTTAATGAAAATATGAAAATTTTAGAAATAAAGAAAGGAACAAAATATGATTTTAAAAGAAATAGATAATGATAAAATTGATTATCAAGCTTATGGTAATGTGGTTGACTTGTATACTAAAAATATCGGCTTTTTTGATGAATTATCAAATGAAGAAAGAAAACTCCAGTTAAAATTTTTATACGATTTATTTACTGGTTTTCCTGATAAAGGTTCTGAATATAAAAAATATCGTTTTAATTCTTTTAACGGTTCTGAATTACGCAAACGTTCTGGTGATGATAGTGATGTTATTAGACTATTTTCTTGTACTCCAAATTATATAAATGCTAGAATAATACCAGATTATGATGATGAAATTGTTATAGACCAATGCCGTGATAAAATAACTTTATCTGCTAATATGGCCTTAAATAATAAATTAAAAACCGTTATTTCTGGTGAACAAATGCCAGATGCTAAATCCAAGCTTAATATTATAACAGCCGACTATAACTATAAAATTACTGGTGCTTCTTTATTTTCTTTGTTTGGCGAACTTAAGGATTGTGTTATATCCCAACAGGAACTTGAAGAATTATCTAAATCAACTAATAATAGTCGCTATGCTCTTCATAACTTTATGAAAACAAGATATCCTTTCTTAGATGATATGGAACTACAAAGATTTATTAATATGACTATTGAATGGAACTCGTCTTACAGTTATTATCATTCAAGTCTATCAAATTATGCGATAAAAAAATATTTACAAAATTATGTTGAAGAAGTAGAAAAAGGTTATATTGAAGGGGCTAGCTTGCAAAAAGAGGCAATCGAAGGACTAGATTTAGGAGAAGATGCTATTAAAAAATTTGCTGATTATGAAGTAATCGATATTTATGGAAGAAAAAACAAATTAATGGATATTGCCCTTTGTATGCAAGATTATAATAATGATTTATACTATTGTCCGTTCTTTGATGCACTAAATAAAATACCGAAAGAAGATGTAGATGTCTATATAGTAGGTCTTTGTTATTTTGCTACATACTGTGATGAAGTAGGAAGAGTAGATGCTCATAACCAATATGGAAAAAACACAGCTAGAAGACTAAGTGGTGAAAAATTAAATATTGCTATTAAATCAGGTTTGTTAGGCGTAAAAGTAGCCGACTATGCCCAAGCTAGGGAAACTTATAATGAAACTGATTTTATAATAAGAAGCTTTTTTAATGAAATGGGCTTTGGCAATACTGTTAGCTTAGGTAGAAAACCATACATAAATATTGATGCTTTTAAAGAAGCTATATTTCCATATCTAATAGGTGGAATGGCTTTGCGTAATCGCATGTATTAAAGTACTTGAATATTACATATATTTTCTAAAGTCTTAAAATTTTACAATATAAAATGAATTTACACAACAAAAGATATTAAAAAACATCTGAAACTTAAATAATTATACTTAAGAAAGTATGTCTTAAATACTGCAAAATAAGAAAAAAATATAGTATTAACACTTAACAATTAATTAAACTAATAATAAATAAATTAAAATCTATTGGAGGGATTAAATATGTTTGAACTTGTATCTAAATATAAGCCTAGTGGCGACCAACCAGAAGCTATAAAGGAGTTGGTAGAAGGAATAAATAATGGCAAGAAAGAACAGGTTTTACTGGGAGCCACAGGAACGGGTAAAACTTTTACGATTGCCAATGTTATTGCTAAAACGAATAAACCAACCCTAGTTCTGGCTCATAATAAAACTTTAGCAGGTCAACTTTATTCAGAGTTAAAAGAGTTTTTCCCTCATAACCATGTCGAATACTTTGTATCTTATTACGATTATTATCAACCTGAGGCCTATGTTCCCTCAAGTGATACTTATATTGAAAAAGATAGTTCTATTAATGATGAAATAGATGAACTTCGTCATGGTGCTACTTCAAGTCTTATTAATAATCGTGATGTTATCGTTGTTGCCTCCGTATCTTGTATCTATGGTATCGGGGATAAAGAAGATTATGTTAATTCTATGTTAATCTTAAGTGTTGGTCAAAAAATAAGTCGGTCAGAGATTTTAAATCGTCTTATTGATATGACCTATGAGCGTAATGACTTAGATTTTCATCGTGGTACTTTCCGTGTCCATGGGGATACTATTGATATTATTTTAGCCAGTGAAAAATCTCATGGCATTAAAATAGAGTTATTTGGCGATGAAGTTGATCGTATTTGTATATTTGATCCTTTGACTGGTGTTTTAGAAAAACAAGTAAAAAACATTTCTATTTTTCCTGCCACCCATTTTGTTACTAGTAAAGAAAAACTTCAAGAAGCGATAAGACGCATTCAAGAAGAATTAGAAAAACAATTAAAATATTTTAAAGATAATAATAAACTTTTAGAAGAACAAAGACTAAGAGAACGCGTCAATTATGATATCGAAATGCTTAAAGAAACGGGCTTTTGTAATGGCGTAGAAAACTATTCTCGTCATCTGGCCTTGCGTGGAGAAGGGGAAACACCTTCTACCTTGATTGATTTCTTTCCTGATGACTTTTTATTAGTCGTAGATGAATCCCATGTAACTTTACCTCAAGTCCGTGGAATGTATAATGGTGATAGAATGCGCAAACAAACCCTTGTAGACTATGGCTTTCGCTTACCGAGTGCCCTTGATAACCGTCCATTAAAATACGAAGAATTTGAGAAGAAAATAAATCAAGTTATCTATGTATCAGCAACTCCGGGGGATTATGAACTTGAACATACGCATAATCAATACGTCGAACAAATTATTAGACCAACTGGCCTTTTAGACCCAGAAATTGAAGTAAGACCAACTGAAGGACAAGTTGATGATATTATTTCTGAAATAAATATTCGTAAAAATAAAAATGAAAGAGTTCTTATTACAACCCTAACTATCAGAATGGCTGAAGAATTAACCAATTATCTAAAAGAAGTAGGAATAAAAGTTGCTTATTTACATAGTGAGGTTAAGACCCTTGACCGTTTGAAAATTATTCATGACTTACGATGTGGTAAATATGATTGTGTGGTTGGGATTAACCTTTTAAGAGAAGGTATCGATATTCCCGAAGTATCTTTAATTTGTATAATGGATGCTGATAAACAAGGTTTCTTAAGAAGTACTAGAAGTTTAATTCAAACCGTCGGTCGTGCGGCTCGAAATGCAAATGGTCATGTCATAATGTATGCTGATACCATAAGTCAAGCCATGGATGAGACTATCAAAGAAACCAATCGTCGTCGTCATATTCAAGAAGAGTACAACAAAGAACATCATATTACCCCTAAAACTATTATTAAAGAAATAAGAGAAGTTGTATCTAATGAAATCAAAGATGATAGTGGCAAAGAAAAGACGAAGATGAGCAAAAAAGAAAAAGCCCTATTAATGCAATCTATTGAAACCCAAATGAATGAGGCTGCTAAAAACCTAGATTTTGAACGTGCCATGGAATTAAGAGATATTTTATTTGAAATGAAATCTAATAAATAAAAAAACGAACAAATGAAAAAATAAACAAATAAAAAAAGTTAAATTGCTATCAATCATAGAGAAATTTAGAATTAAAAATAAATAAGCCCTATTCAAAATTAAAATAGTTGTGCTATAATAACCCTATTGAAGAAAAGAAAGAAGTGTAGTAAAAATGAAAATGACATATGTAATTGGCCATAAAAAACCAGATACGGACTCCGTTTGCGCTTCCATCAGTTATTCTTATTTAAAGAATAAACTAGGTTGGACTACCGAACCAAGAGTCTTAGGAAATATTAATAAAGAAACGAAATTTGCTTTAGATTATTTTAAAGTAGAAGAACCCAAGTATTTAAATGATGTAAAAGTTCAAATTAAGAATATGTCTTATTTAAAAGATGCTTATATTAATGAACATACATCTATTGCTAAAACCTTTGAAGAACTACAAAGACTTGGCGTAACTGGGCTTCCTCTTGTTGATGAAAATAACAAATTAAAAGGCTATATTAATGTTAAAGAGATGGCTAAAAATATTATCCAAGGGGATATTTATGAGCTAAATACATCATACCAAAATATTTTAGAAGTATTAAATGGTAAAGAAGTATTAAAATTTGATGATGAAATTAAAGGGGAAATAATTGCCGCTGCTTACAAGAGCAAGACTTTCACCGAAGGAATCGAATTAAACCATAATAATATTCTAATCGTGGCTGATAGACAATACATAATTGATTATGCTATTGATTGTGGTGTTAAACTAATTATTATCGTTGGGGATAGAACCTTCCCCGAAGAATTAATTGCCAAGGCTAAAGAAAAACAAGTTAATGTAATAAGTACTCCTGATTCTACTTATGTTACGGCTAATAGAATGAAACTATGTAATTACATAGAAACTATTAATATTAATCCTAATCCAGTCAAGTTTACTGATTCAGACTATCGCGATGATTTTATAACTATTTCTAATAAATTAGGACATACTAACTACCCAATAGTAAATCAAGATAATACTTGCGTGGGAATGCTAAGATTAATTGACCAAAATAATTATGAAAAATATAATGTTATTTTAGTTGATCATAATCAACCTGCTCAAAGTGTCGATGGTTTAGAAGAAGCCGACATTATGGAAATTATTGACCATCATAACCTAGGTAATTTAGGAACTCAAATTCCTATTCAATTCCGTTCTATGCCTGTCGGCTGTACTTGTACTTTAATTTATCAAATTTATAAAGAAAATAATGTGGAAATTCCTACTAATATAGCCGGTCTAATGCTAAGTGCGATTTTATCGGATACCTTATTACTTAAGAGTCCAACAACTACTGATATGGATGTGGAAGTGGCTCGTAAATTAGCAGCTATTGCTAACCTTGATATTCAAGAATATGGTATGGCTATGTTAAAAGCTGGTTCTTCAATAGCTGGTATGTCAATTTCTGAAATTGTTGAACAGGATTTCAAAACCTTTAAACTAGGTGAAACTTCTATCGGTATTGGTCAAGTTATGACTTTAGATTTTGAAGAGATTGCCAAAGATATGCCAAAGTATATTGCTCATTTAGACGAAATGTGTGTTAAAAACAATTATAAATTGGCTGTCTTATTTGTAACTGATGCGGTTAAAAATGGTTCGTACTTACTTTACAGTACTGGTTCTGAGGCCGTTGTTGCTGAGGCTTATAAAATTAAAGAAGCTGCTGAAGGAACATATTTACCAGATATGGTTTCTCGTAAAAAACAAATGTATCCTGCTTTGGCAACGGTTATATCTAATAATTAATCAAGAAATAAAGAAAGTTTTTAGAGTGAAGCTTTCTTTTTTTAATGAAAAAATAATTTTAGTTGTTTTCTTATTGATTTATGATTTCTTCCCACCCGCCACTCCCAGAGTTGGTTATACTTTTTAAAAAGTTTTTCAATTAATATAAATTAGATAGAACTTTATATATCTTGGCTTTAATTAAAAATATAAAAATTAAAGGCTTTTAAGAGAATTAAAATTATATAAAAATGTAAAATGTATAATTATAGCAACAACTAACCATAATTTAAAATACCATTTCTTAGTCTTATGATGCCAAATTACCATACCAAGGCCCCCACCAATAAAGCCACCTAAAATAAATGAGAATAATAAAGTTTTTTCACTAATCCGCCATTTATGCTTAATAGCTAAATATTTATCAACTCCCAAAATAATAAAACTTAAAATGTTTATAAAAAGATAATAATATAAAAGATACATCCTAATCACCTACAATAATTATAAATTAAAATTAAAAATATGGTAAGATAATAATATATAATTTAAAGAAAGGATAGACTCATGTCTATATAATAAAATATGAAAGCACTTATTACTGGAGCCTCAAGCGGTCTAGGCCGTGATATGGCTAAATATTTATCCCACTTAGGTTGGGACTTAATAATTGTTGCCCGTCGGGAAGAAAGACTAAAGGAATTACAAAAAGCATTAAAAACTAAGGTAGAAATTATTTCCCTTGATTTAGGAAAAGAAGAAAATTGCTATAAATTATACGAACTAACTAAAGATAAAAATATAGATTTATTAATTAATAATGCTGGCTTTGGCTTATTTGGATTAACAACCGAAACTAGCTTTGACCGGGAATTAGAAATGATAAATTTAAATATCAAGGCTGTTCATATATTAACAAAATTATTTTTACAAGATTTTTATCAAAAAGATAAAGGCCAGATATTAAATGTTGCCTCTTCAGCTGGCTTTTTAGCGGGACCTCGCTTAAATACCTACTATGCCACCAAAAATTATGTTTTGAAATTTACTTTAGCTATTTATGAAGAACTAAGACATCAAAAAAGTCATGTTAAAGTTTCTTGCTTATGTCCCGGACCGGTTGCCACTGAATTTAACAAAGTAGCGGGTGGTAAATTTAATATTGAAGAAAAAAAATCTTACCAAGTAGCCAAATATGCCATTGATAAGACTCTTCAAAATAAACTTATAATAGTACCAGGCCTAAGCGTTCGTCTCGGTTTATTCTTCAATCGCTTTATTCCCACCAAATTATCTTTGAAAATAATTTATCATATTCAAGAACGAAAAGTGAAAAAGCATTAAGTATCTTAACTAGTATAATTACTCACCTTTAACACTAATTCTTTTACGAGTTAATGTTTTTCTTTTTTTCTTTTTGTAGGCTATTTCGATAGCCTCGTCTACTAAATATTCTTGCAATCCATCGTCAACCGGACTTTCGATAAAACGTTCTTTAATTTCTGGAATATCCTCCAATTCCTCACTGTCTAAAATTATATAATTTCTAATATTATGTTTAGTAATGTAGTTCATAATTTCCGCTGTCTTATTATAATCAATAAAATCGGTTTTTCCTAAAATTATAAATCCCATACTTCTTAAAGCTCTTTCTAGACGTTCGAAATCATCATCAAAGCGTAGTGATGATGTCATTACAATCTTCCCATTAGTAGCATTTGTTAATCTTTTTAATAAAAACAAAGCATTAGTATCAATACCGAATTGTTTATAAATGTCTTTATAACTACTGTTCTTCATACTATTATAATTTGTTAAAACCCCCTCAATTTCTAAAAAAATAATTGTTTCCATAAAATCACCAGCGCTTATTATAAATAATATTTTATATTTTGTATATACTAATAACGGTGATATTATGGAAAACAACAAAAATAATTTAAAAAATACCTTAAATCAAGAAAAAGTAAACTATAAAATGTTACTTTTATTTATTGGCTTTGCTCTAGTCGCTGGCTTTTTAGGTTCCTTACTTGGGGGCAATATGGCTTCATTTAAAACCTTGAAAAAGCCATTCTTTACCCCGCCACCCATTGCCTTTCCCATTATCTGGACAATTCTTTATATTTTAATGGGAGTATCTTCTTATCTCATTTGTTGTAATAAAACGGATAAAAAATTTAAGAAAAGAGCTTGTTTCTTTTATTTAACACAATTATTAGTAAACATGCTTTGGTCATTATTTTTCTTTCGCTTCGGCTGGTTGTTCTTTGCTTTTCTCTGGTTATTACTTCTTGTTACTTTAGTTATTGTAATGATAATTAAATTTTATAAACTAAAACCTTTAGCAGCCTACCTGCAAATACCTTATCTATTATGGTTAGTAGTGGCAGGTATCTTAAATATATCGATTGTAATACTTAATTAAAAAGTATTATTTAACAAATTTAGTCTATCAAAAAAGATAGATGTTTTTTCTATCTTTAGATTTATATTATTTTTTATAACTTGCTTTTACTTCCTCTAAATTCTTTATTTCTCCAGCTAAATACTCTTTTAAATAAGGATTATCAGTTTTACTTAAATCATTTTGTAGTTCTTCAGCAGTTTTTCTCCTGACAGCACCATTATCATTAACATAAATTATATTTAAAAGTTTAAACATTTTCACTTCTAAAATATCTGGATTTTCTTGAATCATTGTATCTAATAATTCGTGAGTATATACAATATTCCTATTATTTTTTAAGAAGTTTTCACCATTTAATTTAAATCTCTCTTTCTAATGGCCTCACTATACCATAAACATTCATCTTTTTCTCTATCTTTTAACATTAAGAAATTATTAATCATTTTATATGTTTTGGGATTCATACTTTTAATATTATATCCAGTTAATGGTGAATCATCTTCGATACGCCCAAGTAAATAATCACAAGAAGTGTTTAAATAATCAGCAATTTTTATTAAAGCCTCACAACTAGGTTGAGCTTTTCCTGATTCATAAGCACTGATAGTTTCTTGCTTAACATTAATAACTCTGGCCAAATCAACTTGAGTAATCTTTCTTTTAATTCTAATTTTTTTAATATTATTCATAAATCATCCTACCATTTCTATCTATATTATAATATAAACAATATTAATTGTAAACCAACCTTAAAAACTAATTTTACTATAAAATTTTAGTTATTTTATCAAAAAGTCTTGTTAATTCATAAAATTTAGAGTACTCTATATATCTATAAAACATAATAAGTCTTAATAGTTATTTTCATTATTTATATAGGGTGGCTTTTCGTCTTTCTTTTTAAATACTTTGCCTTTTTAAATCACTCAACTATTTATTAAAAATTAAGTGCAAAAACTTTTTCCTAAACCATAAATTTATGATACAATAACGACTTGAGTGAGTGATATTATGCTTAAATTAAGCCCTAAAGAAATTGATGATTTATTAGAAATAAACAAAAGTATTCTTTTTAAAATTAAAGTAAAACGAAAAACTTGTATTTTTAATATAATGAAAACAACTAATCGTGATTATTATTTATCCGGTAAAGATGAAAAAGATTTAACTCTCGCTAATAAAGAAGAATTATCTACAGCCGAAGAAAAAATAGAAGGCTATTATCAAGACCTAGTTCCTTTGACTAATGAATTTATTTATCATAATGAAATAAAAAAAATATTACAGGGTAACAATACCGGCTATTACATAAATCCTTTAGTAGTTTATAAATATTATAAAAGTCGTGGTAACCGTTTAACTTTAGTAAAACTATTTATTTTAGTTTGTCAAAATAATACCCAATTTACTAAAGACGATGTAAGTCCCTTAGCCGTTAGTGAAAACTTATTAGGTAACTTTGCTACCACTACCGAAATTGATGCGAAAATTATTAATATCTTAACCAATTATCTAGCAACTATCGAAATAGAATATAAAAGACAGGCTACTAATGCTATAGATATTAAAAGTATTAATAGAGTAAATAAAGAATTAATTGCTACCTTAGAAAAATATTTAACCGAGAATAATATTTATATAGAAGATATTTCTGCTTCTGAAAATCCTAAATCATCTACTACTTTAAAAAAACAATTATAATAAAAAGAATAGAAAGATTATTAAAAAATGAAAAAAAGATTTAAAAAAATTTATTTAGAAATAACCAATATCTGTAATTTGAAATGTAATTTCTGCCCTGGTAATAATCGTTTAAAACAAGAGATGCCTTTAGAAACTTTTAAAACTATTTTACCTAAATTAAAAGATTATACCGATTATTTATATTTTCATTTAATGGGAGAACCTTTAGTTCATAGTCATATTAATGAATTTATTAATACAGCCACCACCAATTTTAATTTTAAAGTTAATATAACTACTAATGGTTATTTAATAAAAAAAATAGAAGATAATCCTAATATTCATCAATTAAATATATCTTTACAAGCCATTAAAAACGATGAAGAAATAGATAATTATTTAAAAAATATCTTTGCGGCTGTAGATAAACTTCATAAGCAAGGCACAATTATTGTCTATCGCTTATGGAATGAACAAGCGAGTTCTAATAAAATTGTGGAAAAGTTAGAAAAACATTATAAAATTAAATTAAATGGGGATAATAAAATACAAGATGGTATTTATCTGGACCGTGAGATTCCCTTTATATGGCCTGATTTAAATAATACTTATTATAATGAAGAAGGCTCTTGCATGGGACTGCGTAGTCATATTGGTATCTTAGTAAATGGTGATATCGTTCCTTGTTGTTTAGATTATAACGGCACAATAACTTTAGGAAATATTCTAAATGATGATATAGATACTATTTTAAGAGATAAAAGAGTGAAAAATATGCAAGAAAACTTTTTAAATAATAAAAAATGTGAAGAATTTTGTCGCCATTGTAATTTCTATGATAGAATAAAAAGTACAAAAAATTAATGCAACCAAAGATAATTAGTAATAAAAATAAATAAAAAAGAAGTAAGGGTGATTATTTATGAAAAATGATAAAATAATAATAAGAGGAGCAAGAGAAAATAATTTAAAAAATATTGATTTAGATTTACCTAAAAATTCCTTAATTGTAATGACCGGAGTATCAGGTTCGGGAAAATCCTCATTAGCCTTCGATACTATTTATGCCGAAGGGCAAAGAAGATTCGTTGAAAGTTTATCCAGTTATGCCCGTCAGTTTTTAGGAGGCAGTGAAAAACCTGATGTCGATTCTATAGAAGGCTTAAGTCCTAGTATTGCTATTGACCAAAAGACTACCAATAACAATCCCCGTAGTACCGTTGGTACCGTAACTGAAATATATGATTATCTAAAACTATTATATGCTAGAATTGGGACACCTTATTGTCCTAATCATCATACGCCGATTGTTCATCAAAGTATTGAAGAAATGACTAATAAAGTTATGAATATGCCAGAAGGTACTAAATTAGAAATAATGGCTCCTATCGTTCGTAATGAAAAAGGAACTCATAAAGATATTTTAGATGATTTAAGAAAAGAAGGCTATTCAAGAGTAAGAGTTAATGGGACTATTTATAGTTTAGATGAAGAAATTACTTTAGAAAAAAATGTTAAAGATAGCATTGAGGCTGTTGTTGATAGAATTGTTCTAAGTCCTAGTGAACGCTCTCGTGTCTTTGAGGCTATTGAAACGGCAACTAAACTTGCTGATGGGATGGTTTTAATCCATGTTATCGATGGCGAAGAAATTTTATGGAGTGAAAAATTTGCTTGTGTGGAATGTAACTACTCATTACCCGATTTAGAACCTAATATGTTTTCCTTCAATGCCCCATTTGGAGCGTGTCCAGAGTGTAAAGGCTTAGGCTTTAAAACCGCCATTAGTGAAGATTTGCTGGTGCCAGATAAGACTCTTTCTATTAATGAAGGAGCTATTCAAACCTTAAAAGATGATACTAATATATTTTATACTAATGTTAAAACGGCTTGTGATTATTATCATATTGATATGAATAAACCATATAAAGAATTAACTAAAAAAGAAAAGAAAATTCTTTTATATGGTAGTGATGAACCATTAAAATTTGAATATACTGCTAAAAATGGTAATAAAAGATTTACTACTGATTATTACGAGGGTATTATTACCAACCTAGAACGCCGTTATATTGAAACATCTTCTAGTTGGATAAGAGAATGGTTAGATAATTACATGATGGAACTTACTTGTCCTGTTTGTCATGGGGCGCGTTTAAAAGAAGGTATCCTAAATGTCTTTATAAACAAGAAAAATATTTATGAAATGACCCAAATGAGTATTGGTAACTTATTAGAATTTATTAGAAATTTAAAGTTAACTAAAGAACAACAAGAAATTAGTAAATTAATTGTTAAAGAAATAATAAATCGTTTAGAATTTTTAAAAAATGTTGGTTTAGATTATTTAACTTTAGATCGAATGGCTGGTAGTTTATCCGGTGGTGAATTGCAAAGAATTCGTCTTGCTACCCAAATTGGTAGTCGTCTAAGTGGCGTTTTATATGTTTTAGATGAACCAAGTATCGGTTTACACCAAAGAGATAATGATAAACTAATTCGTTCTTTGAAAGAAATGGTTAATCTCGGTAATACTTTGATTGTTGTAGAGCATGATAGTGATACTATGCTAGCCAGTGATTACTTAGTAGATATTGGACCTCGTGCTGGTAAAGAAGGCGGTCAAGTTATGGCTGCAGGTACTCCCGAAGAAGTCATGAAAAATCCTAATTCTTTAACCGGTAAATACTTGTCGGGTGAATACTTTATTCCAATTCCTAAAGAAAGAAGAAAAGGTAACGGTAAGTTCTTAGAAATAATCGGCGCTACAGAACATAATTTAAAAAATATAGATGTTAAAATACCTTTAGGTAAATTTGTCTGTGTAACTGGTGTATCTGGTTCCGGCAAGAGTTCTTTAGTAAACGAAATTCTTTATAAGTCTGTATTTAAAAATATTTATCCTAAATCCAAAGTATTTCCAGGTAAATGTAAAAAAATTAAAGGTATAAACGAAATAGATAAAGTTGTTCAAATTTCCCAAGATCCAATCGGCAGAACCCCAAGAAGTAACCCGGCTACTTATGTTGGTTTGTTTGATGACATCAGAGATTTACTTGCCCAAACCAAAGAGGCTAAGATTCGTGGCTTCGATAAAGGCAGATTCTCCTTCAATGTCAAAGGCGGTCGTTGTGAGGATTGTTACGGTGATGGAGTTAAGAAAATAGAAATGCACTTTCTACCTGATGTTTATGTTCCGTGTGAAGTTTGTCATGGAACTCGCTATAATAAAGATACTTTAAATATTCGCTACAAAGGTAAGAATATCGCTGATATTTTGAAAATGCGTGTGGAAGAAGCCCAAGAATTCTTTAGTAATGTTCCAAAGATAAAGAATACTTTAGATATTATGATGGATGTTGGTTTATCATATGTTGAATTAGGCCAAGGTGCCCCAACTTTATCTGGTGGTGAGGCTGGTCGTGTTAAGTTAGCTAAAGAATTACAAAAGAAACCAACTGGTAAGAGTTTATTTATCTTAGATGAACCAACGACCGGACTTCACATTGATGATATTAAAAAGTTATTAGTAATTTTGCAAAGAATAGTTGATAATGGTGATACCGTTGTTGTTATTGAACACAATTTAGATGTTATAAAAGTAGCCGACTATATTATTGATTTAGGTCCCGAAGGCGGTGCTGGCGGTGGCGAGATAGTATGTACTGGTACTCCTGAAGAAGTAGCCCAAAATCCTAACTCCTATACTGGTCAGTATCTAAAAAAATATTTAATTGATAAATACCGTGTTTAAAAAATATAAATTATACTTATATTAAATAATAAATAAAAATAGATATTAAATAACATGCTTACGCTTAGTTACTTAGTATCTATTTTTTTAACATTTCATTAATTTCTTTAATTATCTTTTCCTTATCATCTTCTGTAAGACTGTAGTATTTATCAATCTCTTTTTCCTTACCAACTAAACAATCTATCGAACAGTCTAACACTTCACTTAATTTATAAATGACAGGTAAAGAAGGTATTCTTACTCCTTGTTCATAAGCCTCAATTGAGGATGAACTTACTCCAACTAAGTGTTGTAATT
>CAKORQ010000004.1 GCA_934101445.1 uncultured Bacilli bacterium
ATCACAGACAATGCCTTGGCGCAATGTCTTCTATGCCTATAAAGTGGCAGGAGGCGGCATTTCTATTGATGAAGATAAATATGTAAAAGCATATGACACTATCTTAATTGATTTTAATTATTTTACTAAAGTAAAAAGTAATTTAGTAGAGATGATTACTATGCGTTATAAAGACGGAACCATCTATGATGATAGTACCAAAATATTCGAAGTAAATATGGCAAAAGCAAAAGATATGAGTTATAATTATGTCGATAAACAAGAGGAACAAGTAGCCATAATTAGTAGAATGTTTATGACTACCAGTTCACTTGAGTTGGATAAGGAGTCGGATAAACTTATGAGTAAAAAAGATACAGAAAAGTTAGTTAATCGTGCTAAAGAATTATCGAGTGATGATGGTTACATTAGACTTTTTGATAAAGAAGAAAATTATAAGGAACTGATTCGTAATACCGAGTTAGCAGAAGCTCATGAAAACGGTAAGTTAGAAGGCATGAAATTAGGCTCTAAAGAAGCAAAAATAGATGTTGCTAAAAATCTTATTAAAATAGGCTTGACCAATGAGCAAATTGTCGAAGTCACAAAGATTTCAATTGAAGAAATCGATAAATTAAGAAAAGAAGCTTAAAACATGGTCATATAACTATTTTAGAAATATAGGAGTCGGATAAACTTATAAGTAAAAAAGATACAAAAAAAATTAGTTAATCGTGCTAAAGAATTATCTAGTGATGGAAGAAAACTATAAGGAATTAATTCGTAATACAGAATTAGCGAAAGCTCGTGAAGAAGCATCAGAAAAGAAAGCTATAGACATTATTGCTAAATCATCTGGCTTATCTATTAAAGAAATAGAAAATCTAAGTTAGCTTAAATATAATTATAAACATCGCAAAAAACATAGCAACCACGCTATGTTTTTTACTTTTTATAAATGATATGTCTTTGATAATGCTTCTAACTCATTTAATAAATGTTTTTTCATACTAGCCTTCATATTAATAGGATTAGTATATTCATTTAAAATACCATCATATATTATATTATTTTTAAATGGTAAAAGAGTTGTCTTTACTGGAGCCGGTAAGTTTGAATAAAGAATAATCTCATCGATAGGGGCATTAAGTCCTTTAACCATATAAACTTTATTCATCGCTGTAAATAAAGTATATGAACTATCATACTTCATGATTAAAAAAATATCACGATAGGCCCTTTTATAAGATTCAACTATCTCTAATTCTTCATTATTAAACTTATAAGGATTTTCTTTAATAAAATTATCTATCAAAAAATCTTTATTTTCATAAAATTTATCTATTACTAAACTAAGTTTATAAGGATCTATATTTTGTTTCTTATATATCTTTAATTTATTAATATGGTAGTATTTATTAGTATACTCAAGTATAGCCAAATAAGTCTTATAAAATAAATCTACATCTTCTAAAGAAAGACAGGCCCTACTATCTTGTTTAACATAATTATAAGTTAATTCATCTTCAATCTTCTTATTTTCTAATATATCTTTAGCATACGCTTCCTTACTTAACCCAGCATAACAGCCTGATGGTATCTTATTAATTAAAGTATCTATCTGAGCCGGCGTTAAGTCTAACTCTTCAGCCATATTCTTTAACTGAGTACGACTACTATCAAAAAGTGCTATTAAATTAATAGTTTCTTTAATAAAAGAATATCCTAAACGTTGCATTAACTTACTGACTTTTTTATCATTTTTATCATAATCATAATAAAAAATACTAATTAAAGTGGCCTCATTAAATACTTTTATCCCCGGTTCTTTTCTTCTATAAAGATCACATAATTCTTCTATATAAGAAAGATAAGGTCGATAAATAACTACGAACTCATCATCATCAACATCAGTAAGAAAAGCATAATAATTAAATAATAAACTATTCTTTAAATAATCATCCAACTCTTTATCAATATTATAAACTTTCTTAACTAAGAAAATAATATTAGATAGTTTTTCTATTCCCATAACTTTAATAAGTCCTAAAAGAGGGATAACTATTTCTTCCCATTTCTTTATCTGTTTAACATTCATTTTTGTAACAGCCAGACTAATTACCTCTTCTAAGCCATCCATTATCCAAACATTATTCTTAAAAACTTTAATCAATAACTTTTTTTCTAAATTACTAACAATAAAATCATTTTCTTCCGTTTCCTCATACTTAAAATTTTTAGCTGTCAGCATTGTTTTTAAAAATTTTAATTCCTTTAAGGTACAAACACTAATAATGTTATGATAATCTTGATAAACTTTCCAAATAGCGGCAATCATTTTATCTTTAGTAATATCATGATAATGCTTTTTATTATTTTGAACTACTGAATCATATAATTCAAATATTTCTTGTTTCGAAAATGCTTTTAAATATTCTTTATTCATAACTACCTCATTTTTGTCTAAGTTTAAATAAACTTACTTATATATGTAGTATAAACGTTATTACTTCTTTTGACTAGTAGTTTTAAACTAAAACTTAATATTAACTTTTCTTTATATCAATTTCTACTATTTCACTATATTTACTAGTTCTAACGGGATTATGCCAAGCCCCAACTCCTGATGATACAATTAATCTTTTATCAGCATAATACCCATATTTCAAGAAATAACCTAAAGGCCAAATTTGACCTGCATGAGTATGACCGGATAACTGAACTATTATTCTTTTATCCATATTTTTTATAACATTAGGTTGATGATCTAATAAAACGATAGGTTTATCTAAATTATAAGTTAAACTATTTAAATCACTTCTATTTTTATCCTTTAAATCTCTTCGTCCCAATAAATAAAAATTATTATCAATCAAAGTACTTTCATCTTCTAAAATTTGAAAACCACTACTAATTAAATAACTTCTTCTCTTATTATTTAATAAATCATGATTACCTTCAACATAATAAAGACCATATTTAGTCTTAATTGTCCCTAGTTTTGCAATTACTTTTTGGGTTTTACTATCCTTACAAAATTCATCTATTAAATCACCGTCAATAACAAAGATATCATAATCTTTATTACTTACTTCCTCTACTAACTTATCCAATTTTCTTTGGGATAACGTTGATAAATGGACATCACTTACATAAGCCATTCTTATATCCTTAGTTATCTCACTATTTTCTAAATTATAAGTCGTAAAATGTAAATTTTCAACATTAATAACGCCTATTATCACGATAATAATAGGTATTAAAAAACATAAGTAGAAACTTTTATCTAAATATTTATTCTTAAATACTTTATGAATAATATAATATAAAGCATTTAACATTAAAACATAAATAAGATAAGTAGATATAACACTCCTAAATAATAAACAAACTAAAACAACAAAAATAACCCCTATTCTTTCATTTTGCTTTTTTACCTTCTTTTGCATATGATAATATTCTTCAATATTTTTAATTGCTAAATATGAAGTTATTACCCATAAAAAAAGAAGTATTAAAGCATGTATTATCGACATACAATCCCACCTTTTTTATACTTCTAATTTAGTATCTATCTCGACTTCTTAAGAATGGCGGTATATCAACATCACCATCATCTTCATCTTCGTCTTTACTATTATATGAATCCATTCTGGTATAGTCAGTATCTCCATCATCAGCATCACTATCCATGTTATCATCAAAACCAGTAGCAATAACTGTTACAATTACTTCATCATTTAAGTTCTCATTAATAACAGCACCAAAGATAGTATTAATATCCGTATTAGCAGCATTTCTAACAACTTCCGCAGCATCTTCAGCCTCAAATAAAGTTAATGAATTACCACCAGTAATATTGATAATCGCATCGGTGGCCCCATCAATAGTAGTTTCCAATAATGGACTTGATACGGCCTGTTTAGCTGCCTCAACAGCTCTATTTTCCCCAACGCCAATACCAATACCAATAATAGCATTACCACGTTTAGACATAATAGTCTTAACATCAGCAAAATCTAAGTTTACTAACCCTGATACAGCAATTAAATCGGATATTGATTGAACACCTCTTCTTAAAACATTATCAACTTCTTTAAAGGCTTCCATCATTGGAGTAGTTCTATCAATTATATCTCTTAATCTATCATTTGGAATAACAATAATAGTATCCACATGATGTCTTAACTCTTCAATCCCAATTTCCGCATGATCCATTCTCTTCTTACCTTCAAAACGGAAAGGCTTAGTAACAATACCAACAGTTAAAGCTCCTAAATCTTGAGCAATTTCCGCAACAATTGGAGCAGCACCCGTACCAGTGCCTCCTCCCATACCACAGGTAACAAAGACCATATCAGCCCCACTTAAGGCTTCTTCTATTTCTTTTTTACTTTCCAAGGCTGCCTCTCTACCAACATCAGGATTAGCCCCAGCCCCTAGACCATTAGTAATACTTTTACCTATTTGTAACTTAGTTTCAGCCTTACTAACATTTAAAACCTGTAAATCGGTATTAGCAACGATAAATTCTACCCCTTGAACACCCGATTCAATCATTCTATTTACGGCATTACAGCCGCCACCACCAACACCTATAACTTTAATCTTTGCAATTTGATCCATTTTCATCTCGTACATAAACACTCTCCGTTCCAGTTATTCAAAGAAATAGTCAAAGACCTTACCAATAATACTATTACTACTAGTTTTTGCTTCACTTTCTTCTTTACTAAATTCTTCTTGTTCTTTTAAACTTAATATGGAATAATCGTAATTTTTTAACTTAGCATTATAATCATACCATTTAATTAATCCCAAGGCACTTGCATACCTGGTATCTCTAATTCCAATTATATTAATATAGCCAACTTGGGCATTTTTCCCAAATACTTCCAAAACATTTAAGTCAAAATCACCTATATTCGCTATTCCACCTGTACATATTATATAACTTATTTGTCTTTTTGTTAAGGTGTTAATTTGTTTTTTAGCCATAGAAAGTATCTCTTGTACCCTTGATTCAATAATTTCACTTAAATTAACCTGATTTATTATTAATTTATCTCCATTATTATCTTTAAGTTCTATCTTTTCTAAATTACTAGCATTCTTACTATTACCTAGTCCTAATTTTTTATATACCTCTTTTGCTTTATCTAAAGATATCTTATAAACATAACTAATATCTTTTAAAACATTTAAACTACCTACTTTTATTTTTAAAGTATTAACCAGTACTCCTTTATTATAAATAGAAATACTAGTACTCAAATAACCAATATCAATAATAACCCCACAAGTACTATCCATATCATCATTTTTTAAAGCAAAATAATTACCAACGACATCATAACTTATATCAACAACACTTACCCCTAAATTATCAAGTATTTTTAAATATTTATAAACATCATCTTTTCTCGAACTAGTTATAATACTTTTTACTTCTAAAGTTCTACTAAAAGTATTAACGGGTATATTAGTTTTACTACTATCATCTAAAATATAATATAAAGGGGTAATATTTACTAATTCCATATTGTCTTGAACAACATTCTTTCCGGATAAATTAACCACTTTTATAACATCATCAACTGTAATTAAGTTATCTTCATTTTTAATATCAATACGAGCCTTATTAATTGTAAAAGAAGCACTATCTGATGAGACCGTCAGTAAAGTTTTCTTAATTTCTATTCCTAGTTTTTCTAAAGCCTCATTAAATAAGTTTTTAATAATTCCTTCTAAGATATCATAATCAATAGTCATATCTTTTCTTACAGCCTCGTTATTTACTATCTTACTAGTTAAAACATATAATTTATTTTTATTTATTTCGGCTACTATAAATTTAATACTGGCATCCCCGATATCAAGACTGGACATTATCTTTCGCATAATTACCTCTACCCTTTTTCTTAAATTTATTATACTAAAGTTTATTTTTATTTGCAAGATTTGGACTAAAAAAGACTATTAAGAACCCTTAATAATCTAAAACATTATTATACCAATAATAAAGAAAATAATACCCCCAATTAAAACGCCAATAGAACTACCATCTTTATCAAAAATAGCATCTGCCGGATTTTCCGGATTATATCTAACTTTTACTTGACTACCAAGGGGATGTTTAGCTCTTGTTAAATTAGAATAAGATGTTGGATTAATAGTATAACTAATACCATCTACCATGTATTCAGCAATAATACCGTATGTATAAGAACCATCATCACTTCTACTTGCTGCATAATCAATTACTTTTCCTTCTGTCAAAGTATATGTCTTTTTCTTTTTGCTTCGCGATACGATATTAATAATCCCCCAAACAATTAAAGCAAAACCAATCACAATAAAGATTAGACTAAATATTGTATTCTTTCCGCTCATTTCTACTGTTACTTCTAACATTGATAACATACTTTTTAACATAAATAAAAAACTCACTTTCACTAATTTAAATTAATTTTATAATGATTATTTCTTCATCAAAGTTTGAAAGAAATCCATTAATTCATTTCTTCTTAAAATAATTATTCCTACTGAAAACACAATTATTATTATTAACATCACAATAGGTATACTAACCTTACCTTGTTTTTTAGCCGGCACTTTACCATTTTCTTGGTTACTATCAGTTACGGTAGGGGCAATGACCTGACTATTAGGAATACTTCCCACGCTAATAGAATTATCTAAAGGAACATTATTAGTAGGAGTACTTAGAACCTGTTGCAAATTAGAATTTGTCTCGGGACTTATAACAGTATTATCGGTAATGGTATTATTATTTAAAGTTCCACTGCCATTATCAGAAACATTAGCAACTTGGTTATTTAAAGTACTATTGTTACTAATTTGATTATTAATTTCTGGATTAAAACCGGTATTAAAATCGGTTGGCGCCTGATTATTAGCATTAAAATCCGAACTTACGGGATTTTCTAAAGGTGTAGATTGGTCAAAACTATTAGGAACTGGTTGGATATCAACTGTGGCTGGTGTTACTGTTGGTGCTGCATTACTTTGGGAAGCAAACGTTCCCGCATCTGGATTAACTAAATTATCGTTATTAAAATCTGGGGCCACAGTACTATCAAAAGAAGGTGCAGCAGACTCAGTATTAGCACCAACACTGACAGCTACTTGATTATCCGAAACACCGTCCAAAGAAACCGGTGCCACTTGTATCTCTGCATTAGCCTCGGTCTGTGTATTAAGAGGATTTAACGTGCCAACATCTTCCCTACTTGGAGTAGCAAATTGACTATTAAAGCCATCTGGAATATTAGGTAAAGCCTGATTATCAACGGCTGGCGCTACCGGTGATGTGGCATTAAACTCCAAACTAGGTTGACTATCAAAAACAGTAGCAACATCAAGGGGATTAGGATTAGTAAAATCACTAACCACGCCATTATCTTCTGATACATTCTCAAAGTTTGCTGTCGGAGAATTTTCTTTGCTACTAGCATTTTCTAACCCTGTATTTTCTAAATTGTTACCAGTATCACTAAAGCCATTAAAATCTCCAACTACATTACTAGAACTTGCCGATTCTTCATTTTCCAGACTTGAACTTGGTAAATCAGAACCGTCAAGACCCGCTACTGGAGCAACGCCACCCATATTTTCCAAACTAGCCGGTTCATCAATTGCTATTTGATTAGAATTTTGAACATTCGTATTTTCTGTTTCCGTATTTACCGGAGTGGTTTCCATTGGAGACTGTGACACTTGATCTTGATTGCTTTTCAAGCTAGCAAAAGGATTAGCAAAAGCCGTCATATAATCTGAATTTTCCGATTCTACTGTACTTTGAACTGGAAAATTACTCTCCCTTGAAGAAACCGTAGAAGTTTCTTGGGCTTGACTTTCTAAAGAAACACCATTAGAAGTTAAACCTGCAAAAGCGTCCATTGCCAACTTTGTAAGCTCACTATTATCTCCACTCTTCTCACCAGCGCCAGGAATACTAATATCGTTTATTTGACTATCATTAGCACCCGTACCCAAAATATCAGAAGCACTAGGTGATGTTACCTTACCTTCTTCCTTAGAATTGCCATTATTAAAATTAACATTAGAATTATTATAATCATTACTTACTGGTGTAGCATCACTTTGGGTATTAGAATTATCCCAAGAGCCAAAAATATCATCAACATTTATATTTCCAGTAACATTACTAGTACTATCTTGACTTACAGGATTAGTAGCATTACTACCATTTTCGGAAACAAAATTAGAATCTCCAAAATCAATTACCCCATTATTATTCTCGTTACTCATAATTGCACTCTCCATATCATACTAAAAATTATAACACAAAAAGTTTACAAGCAAAATAAAAAAGTACCAATAAATGATACTTTTTAAAATTAAGCTTCTTTTTTAGTTGTTTTTTTGGCTGTAGTAGTTTTCTTAGCAGCAGTCTTTTTTGCTGGTTTTTCTTCTACTTCTTTAGCCTCAGCTTTTTTTGTAGTTGTCTTTTTAGCAGCCTTTTTAGGAGCTTCTTCAGTCTTAACTTCTACTTTTTTTTCAGCTTTAACAGCAGCTGGTTTATATTCCTTACCGGCTAGAGCTTCTTTAGCAATATTTACTAAGTTAGTAAATGCTGCCTCATCACTAATAGCAAGTTCAGAAAGCATTTTACGGTTTACTTCGATATTTGCTTTAGCAAGACCATTAATGAATTTTGAATATGAAATATCATTCATACGGCATGCTGCATTAATTCTTGTAATCCATAATTTTCTAAAGTTTCTCTTATTTTGTTTTCTATCACGAAAAGCATAATTACCACTGTGGAATACTTGTTCTTGAGCAGTTTTATATAATCTGTGTTTAGAACCAAAGTAACCCTTAGCCTCTTTTAATACTTTTCTTCTTCTTGTTTTGGAAACACTTCCACCTTTAACTCTTGTCATCTTCTACACCACCTTACTAAATTCTATCCATTAATTTCTTTGCGAAAGTATCATTTAATACTCCCTTATTTCTTCTTTGTCTAACAGCCTTACTTGAATCTTTTGCTGTTTTGTGGTTACCATTACTCTTTTTATATATAACAGTACCATTTTTCTTAGCATTTAAACATTTTTGACTACCCTTATGAGTTTTTTGTTTGCATTTTGCCATAATAACATTTCCTTCCCTTACTACTTATTTACTTTTGGTGCCAATAGCATAAACATGTTTCTGCCTTCTAATTTTGGCTTTTCTTCAATAACGGCTACTTCTTCCAGTTCTTTGGCGAATCTTTCAAGTACCTCGGCTCCTAACTCGGTATGAGCCATTTGACGTCCTTTAAATCTAATTGACGCCTTAATTTTATGACCTTTAACTAGATAATCATACGCATTTTTCTTACGAGTATTAAAGTCGCCAATATCAATAGTTACTGATAATTGATACTCTTTTAACTCTTTATTGTTTTCTCTTTGTCTTTTTTGTTGTTCTTTTAACTTCTTTTGTTTTTCATAACGATACTTGTTGTAGTCCATAATCTTAGCAACAGCTGGATTACCATTTGCATTAAGAAGAACTAAATCTAGGCCTGCATAAGATGCTAAAGTTAGAGCGTCCCCACGCTTTTTAACTCCCATTTGTTCCCCATTTGGACCAATAACCATCATTTCCGAAACCCTAATCTTATCATTGATAGGCATTTCATTCTTATCTTTTGCTATATAAACACACCTCCACTATTATTATATTTAAAAAGGCAGATACCTAGTATCCACCTGTTTTACCTAAAAGTCTTTATTCTTCTTTGGCCTTAAACCCACTTTACTAATTTAAAGTCAGGTGAATTTGTGGATACAAATTGCTTTCCTTTTTAATAACACTTAAGATTATAACACATTTTATTACGAATGCAAGTAAAATATGTTACTATTCACAGATTTTTTAAAAATCATCTATATCAGTAAAAAATGAATTCTCCATTCGATGTCTTTCTCTAGTCCGCATTCTTTTAATACTTTGATGAGTCTTAGTTTTCTTTTCTTTATAAGCATCAATGGTCTTTCTTTTAAACCTAATAGCCTCATTATATAAATTACAATTTATATTTAAAATAAATATTTCTTTATCTAGTTCTAATATTACCTTTTTAGCCTCTTTAGCTTGAGTTTTTATTAACTCATTTTTAAGAGCCTTCTTAACTACTATTTCACTTTTTAAAGATTCTCTAAACTTTTCTAAATAAAACATTTTCTTTTCAAATTTTTTAATACTTCTATCTAAATTGGTATCATCTCTAGATAATTCTTCGATATCTCTTTTATATTCTAAATATAATTTTTTTCTTTCTTCTTTAACTTCTTTTTCTATCGAAATACCGGGATCTATTATAACTAATAACCCTTCTAATTGATAACTTCTAGTTGCCTCATTAATTGTTGTTTTTATTTTCATTTTCTTTTTTTACTCCCTAGCTTTATTGTATGTCTAAAAACTTAAAGAGTAAAGAAAAAAGCACTATTTCTAGCACTTTTCTAATTAATTTCTTTCTTTTACTTTGTAATCTTTTCTTAATCCCTTTAAGAAGCCTAATTTAGCACGTCTTACGTAGCCTTTTTTAATAACTTCGATTGAATCAATAGTTGGAGCATTTACTGGGAAAATACGAGTTACGCCAATACCATAACTTTTCTTTCTTACAAAAAATCTTTTAGATACAGAACCACCATTAATATCAGTAACGATACCTTCAAATGATTGGATACGTTTTTTGTTACCTTCGATAACCCATACGTTAACTCTTACTGTATCACCAACACGAAATTCAGGAATATCTTTTCTTACATGTTTAGCATTAATTTTATCAACTAAATTTGCCATTCGTTTAATTCCTTTCTATATAATATCACTAAAAATCATTATTTATCTTAAATAAGCGGATTTTCTACGGAATAACCTTCCGAAGCAAGAATATCTTACCATATTTAATTAATACTAGTCAATCATTTTTTTCATTCAAATATTCACTTTGGACTTTCTTTTTCTAAAAATTAGCTTATAATATCATCTGTGAAAGGACATCTATGCAACTTACCAACATTAATATTATTCGCAACTATTTTAACATTAAAAATAATTATCCCCTGATTAGTAATATTGCCTATACTTATCAATATATCGAATATTTAAGTAATAAAATTACTTTAGAACATAACACTACCGTTATTACTAAATTACTTATTAAAGATTATATAATAAATTCTATTTCTATTATTGAGGCCCTTTTTTACGCTTTATTAAATCCTCTTTATAATTTTAAACACCCTGTATCTTTTAACTATTTATTTAAAAACATTATAAAAGAAAACATTCTCAAATTAACTTTTAAAGACATTAATCTTCTTTATAATCTAAAAAAACTTCGTAATAAAATTCATATCTATTCTTCTTTGCAAGCCAAATTAACTGATTATAATTCTTATACTTTAGATGATTATTATTTAATGCAAACTATTCTTTATAAAATTTTAAATAACCCAGTTATTAGTAATGGTAAATTTAAGTTAAAATAATTTTTTATCTTTTACTCATCAAAAAAACTGCTACCAAGGTAACAGTTAATTTTATATCTTAATATTGTTTAGCAAAGTAAATATCATACTTAGATTTTTTACCACAGACTGGACATATGCTAGTCTCATTATCGCCAATAATACATCTCGATTTTAAACCGGTATCAGCCTTAATTTTTTCTTCACAGTCCATATTACCACACCAAGTAATTTTGATAAAGCCATTTTTATTTTTGGCAATATCCTTAAATTCTTCGTAAGTACTAGCCTCATAAATCATACTATCACGACGTTTTAAGGCTCTTTCATACATTTCTTTTTGCATGATATCCATTGTATCTTTAATAACACCCACTATTCCTTCTAAGTCATCAACCTTAATTTTTTCTAAAGTATCTCTTCTTACAATAGTAGTAAAGCCATTTTCTAGATCTCTTTTACCTAATTCTAAACGAATTGGATAACCTTTAACCTCGGCCTCAGCAAATTTAAATCCTGGTGTTTTATCACTGTTATCAACTTTGTAAGTGATTCCCGCATTTTCTAAGCCTTGAGTAATTTCTTTTAATTTTTCAGAAACATCCCCAATCGGAATAATAATTACTTTAGTTGGAGCAATTCTTGGTGGTAATACTAAACCGTTATTATCACTATGCGTCATAATTAAACCACCAATCATTCTAGTAGTTACCCCCCACGAAGTTTGATAAGGAGTTTTTAAAGTATTATCTTTATCTAAAAATTTAATATCAAAGGCTTTAGCAAAATGTTGACCAAAATAATGACTAGTCCCGTTTTGTAAGGCTACCCCGTCCCACATCATGGCCTCAATTGTATAAGTATCCTCGGCACCCGCAAATTTTTCTTTTTCAGTTTTCTTACCAACAATAACAGGCAAGGCTAAATAATACTTCTGAAAATCTTCATAAACTTTTAACATTTGTAAAGTTTCATTTTTAGCCTCTTCGGCCGTGGCATGTAGAGTATGGCCTTCTTGCCATAAAATTTCTCTACTACGTAAGAAAGGTCTAGTTGTTTTTTCCCATCTTACAATAGTACACCACTGATTATAAAGAATAGGTAAATCACGATAAGAATTAACAATCTTTTTAAAATGATCACAGAATAAGGTTTCACTAGTAGGACGAATACACATTCTTTCTTCTAACTTATTCTCCCCACCATAAGTTACCCAAGCTACTTCGGGAGCAAAACCTTCAACATGCTCTTTTTCAATATTAAGTAAACTTTCCGGGATAAGCATAGGCATCTGGACATTTTGATGTCCTAGTCTTTTAAATTCCTTATCTAAAATACTAACCATATTTTCCCAAATAGCATAGCCATATGGTCTAATAATCATACTTCCTTTATTCTTTGAATAATCAACTAAATCAGCCTTTTTACATACATCAGTATACCACTGGGCAAAATCGACTTCTCTATCTGTTATATCTCTTACAATATTTGCCATAATATTCCTCTTTTCTTTATTTTTTAGTATAGCATATCTATAACAACCATACTATATTTAATCTCCTATTTATATCAAAAATATATTTAATTTCTTAAATTTAATAGCTTTGCCAATTTCAAATTTTCTATCATTTCCAATTCATTTAGACTTTTTGTGGCATTTTGTTTAGATAATTTGTGGTAAACTTTAATTCTAGCCTAAAACTAGCCTAAACTTTCGATTTCTTTTAAAACATTATTTAACATATCCGTTTCTTTTTGTAAATCAAGTCTTTCTTTTTCTACTATATTACTAGGAGCCTTCTTAACATAGTTTTCATTACTTAAAAGATTATTTCTTCTCTTAATACTGGCTTCTAAAGTTTCTTTTTTCTTTGTAAGTTCTTTTAATACTTCTTCTTTATCTATATTATTATCATAACAAATATAAGCAGTAATATCATTAATACTTACTAAAATTTTGGTGTTTTTCTTACTTTCAGTAACTAACTTATCATCTAATTTTAACATTTTAACGGCTAAATCATCTAAAGAAGCACTTTCTACTTCCAAATCTTTACCAATATTATTTTCTAACTTTTTATTTCTAAATAAAGTAATAAACTCTAGTATTTTATCTACTTCTTTGGTATCTTCAGCAAAAATATATTCTTTTTCATACTTAGGATAATTTGCTATCATAATAGAATTACTATCTTTAAATGGTAAGTTTTGATAAATTTCTTCAGTTACAAAAGGCATAAATGGATGCATAATCTTAATTATTCCTTCTAAAACTTTATATAAAACACTCTTAGTAGTTATATCACTACTACTAAATTTAGCCATTTCTATATAGTTAGAACAGAAATCGTCCCAAATGAAATTATAAATTTCACTACCTACTAAGTTAAACTCATATTTATCCATATGTTTAATAGTACTATCAAGAACAGTTTCAAACTTCGTTAAAATCCATTTATCTTCTTTTTTTAGATTACTAAAATCTAGGGCTTTTAAATCATTAATATTCATTAAAACAAAACGCGAAGCATTCCACATTTTATTAATAAAATTCCAAGTTGCTTTTAATTTTTCTTCATCGAAACGAAGGTCAGTGCCAAAGGCACAATCAGTTACTAAGTAATATCTTAAACTGTCGGCCCCATATACTTTTATCATATCCATTGGATCAATACCATTGCCTAAAGACTTACTCATTTTGCGGCCTTCTTTATCTCTTACAAGACCATGGATAATAACATCTTTAAAAGGACGAACGCCATTAAGTTCTAGAGATTGTAAAGTCATTCTATTAACCCAGAAAGGAATAATATCATACCCAGTAACTAGACAATCAGTTGGAAAATATCTTTTTAAATCTGCGGTTTGGTCAGGATAACCTAAAGTTGAGAAAGGCCATAAGGCAGATGAAAACCAAGTATCTAAGACATCTTCATCTTGAACCCAGCCTTCACCATCAGGTGCTGTCTCGCCAACATAAACTTCTTCGCCGCGATACCAAGCTGGAATTCGATGTCCCCACCATAATTGACGGGAAATGCACCAGTCATAAGTAATTTCCATCCAATGATTCATAATTTTCTCAAAGCGAGGAGGAATAAAGTTAACTTTAGTTTCTGGATTCTTTTGATTTTCTAAAACTTTATCAGCTAAAGGACGCATTTTTACAAACCATTGTTTTGAAAGATAAGGTTCAACTACCGCCTCAGTTCTTTCGGAATGACCGACATTATGAACGATTTCTTCAACGCTAATAAGTAGTCCGGCTTCTTTTAAGTCGTTAACTAACTTTTCACGACATTCTTCTCTTGATAAACCTTGATATTTACCACAAACGGCATTCATAGTAGCATCTTTATTCATACAAACGATTCTTGGGAGATCATGTCTTAGACCAACTTCATAGTCGTTAGGATCATGGGCTGGAGTTATCTTAACCACACCGGTTCCAAACTCAGGATCAGCATGATTATCAAATACTACAGGAACAACCCGATTAACAACAGGAACAATAACATTTTTACCCTTTAAGTCTTGATATCTTTCATCACTAGGATTAACAGCTACAGCGGTATCGCCAAATAAAGTTTCGGGACGAGTCGTTGCTACTTCTAAATATCTATCTTCCCCTTCAATATAATATTTTAAGTGATAGAATGCCCCTTTATCCTCTTTATAAATAACTTCCTCACTTGACAAGGCTGTCATGGCCACTGGATCCCAGTTAATAATTCTCTCTCCTCGATAAATTAAACCTTTTTTATAGTAATCCACAAAAGTTTTAATAACGGCTTTATTTAAACCTTCATCTAAAGTAAATCTTTCTTTACTATAATCAACAGATAAGCCTAGTTTAGCCCATTGACTACGGATATTACCACCAAATTCATGGGTCCAATCCCAGCAAGCCTCTAAGAACTTATCTCGACCAATGCTTCTTTTATCTAAACCTTGTTCTTTTAATCTTTTAACAACTTTGGCCTCGGTAGCAATGGCAGCATGATCCATTCCGGGTAACCATAAGGCATCATAGCCTTGTAATCTTTTATATCTAATAATTACATCTTGAATAGTTGTATCATAAGCATGACCAATATGTAATTTACCGGTTACATTAGGAGGTGGTATTACTATACAATAAGGTAACTTATCCGTATTACCACTCTTAAAATAACCTTTATCTACCCAATTAGCATACTTTTTATCTTCAACACTTAAATGGTCATATTTTGTTTCTAACATATCTAATACCTCTTTCTAAAATACAAAAAAGCCATAAACATAAGGACGAAATCTCGCGGTACCACCTTATTTTATGACTAATCATACACTCTCCTTCTTAACGCGAAGAAACGGTTTATACTCCAAAGCAACCTTCTTACCCTTTAATAACTTGTTTGCACCCACCACAAGCTCTCTTAATATCAAAAGAATAATACTCCTCTTTTTCAACATATCTATTTCGTATTATAAATAATTTTTTTACTTTTGTCCACCTAAAATTCGGGCTAATTTTTTTATAATACCATCTTGTTCTTTTTTCATCTCTTCATGATACTCGCATGTCTCACATTTTACTGGTTTACTAACATATCTTTTAATTAAGCCATATCTTTCTAAGATATTAACAATTTTCTTATTTAAATTATCATCAGAATTATTTAAAAAGCCATCATCATGATCTAACTTATTTAAATAATCCAAAACTTCTTTACCTGAAATATCTGAATGAGCATTTACAAATAAACAAGCATTAGCCACTCTTCCTAAAGAATCAACAGTTGTAAAACCTGATTCTAATAAAATCTTACTAATCGGTACTTGATTTACACTCGCCCCATTATAGTAGGCAACTATATCTTCTTTTTTTAATTTTAACCCGTCCATAACTTCTTTTAACTTTGGAGATTCTATGCGGTCAATTATTCTACTTTTTAAAAATTCATAATTATTTTCTGACTCAACCCCAACTTCTTTGGGAAAACTTTGTAATATGCAACTAGCATTTACCGCATTATCTCTATTATACATTAAATCCGCATCAAAATATTGCCCATAGAATAAATAATAATTTCTTAATAATTCTTTTTCTTTATTATTTAAAGTTGGTAAATCTTCTCTAAATTTTCCTTGTTCTTCTAGAATATATGGATAATCATCAATTACCCCATATCCTCTTAATAATTGGACAATATAATGTGCCAAATGAATATTTCTTTTACCTTTAATTGTATCTATAAGTTCTTCTTCCTCTGTCTTAGGTTTCATTTCCTCTTCCAAAAAGTCTTCTAACTCTTTTTTAGTCTTACGAGTCCCTCGGCTAAACAAACAAGCTTTAGCAAATAAAGCATAATCTTTAGAAGTCAAAATACCTTGATCACTTGATAAATCAATATCTGGATTAGTACAAGCTACTGTTATAGGCATAAAGTAAGCATTAGAAATATTTTCATTAAATTCTTTTACTTCATCACAAGCTTGACTTAATTTCGTAAGTTCTGTATCCAAAGTATTGGAAAATACTCCATCAACACTAAGCTTAAAATCAGTTATTTCACTTACCCTTGTTCCAACACTACTAGGTAATGTTTGTAAAATACAATAAATATTTTGAAAATCTTGTATACTATCCAAATCTAAAACATCAAAGTCTTTAGCAAAAAAGGCTTTATATAATATTAATAATTGTTTTTCTCTATCTGTTAATTCCATCTAAATCACCTCTCGTATAAATTATATTAGCACACATTTTTTAATATCACGCAATTTTTTTAAACTTTTTGCCACTTTTTTCAAAATTTACATTAATTTTACCATCTCTTATTAATCTAAGGGCTTTATTATGGCTCTTAGCAAGATGATAATTACTTACTAAACTATCAATCATAAAGTAATCAAAATCTTCCTTAGTATAACCATATCCTTCCCCAATTTCGGGAACTAAATAAAAATTATTTCTAATATCTTCTAAAGAAACTTGTTTTAAAGAATCGGCATTTTCTACTAAGTAAGCCCACATTTCTTGATATCTAATATCAATACTACCTAAATAAGCCCCTATTAAATCATTATTCTCTTTTAAAGAAGCCATCATAAGAGCATTTTGCATTTGTTTTTCTAAACTACTTCTAGCATTAAGGCTATAATTATTTCTTTTAAGTAACTCTAAAAAAGTTCTAGGAGCACATAAATGTTTAACAACTCCCCCTTTAATATAATATTCTAATTCCTTCGTCTCAGTATACATTAAAGTAGTACCCTTTTTATATTCTTTTTCGGTTTCGGTAACAATTTCTTTTGTTAATTCATTTCGATATTTAGTATTATAATTATCTATAAAATTATCCCAACTATCCATATTACTAAGACCAACTCTATTAACAAGAATCGTCATTCCATCTTTAATTGTTTCTTTAGTAACTATCCCTTCAACCATAAGTTTACTAAAATAACTAGCATTACCTAAAATTCCTAAATACGATACATTTATTAATGACGAGTCTTCTTTTGGAATATAATAACCATCTAATAACTTGCAAATCATTTCTTGTAGTTCATAAGATTCTGCAAATTTTTCTTTATCTCTTAAACTTAATGTTTCTTCAAATCTTCTATCATGTGATGAATCTTGCATCACTTTTACTACAATAGCATTACTTAAGGGATTCTTAAATTCCATAAAACCTAAAAACATAACCAGATTAGGACACACTACTTTTTTAGTATTAATATGCCCTACTTTTGTTTTTAAATCATTTAATTCCTTAATAAAACCATTAAGTACAATAAGAACAGGGTTCATTTGCTTATCTTTAAGATTGCCATTACTAATAGCCCCAAGTAAATTACTACTCAAGCCTTTATTCCTGTAACCTTTTGTAGAAACATCTTTTTTGATAAGTTCATAAGCCGTAATTGCCATATCAATACTATTTTTAAAATCTTCTATTGCTTCATTTGGTATTATATATTTTGTTTTCATTTTACATCTTCCTTTCTAAAGATTTATCCATTTTAGGACCATCCATTCTTGCATATAAGATATCTAGTTCCATTACCATTAATTCTAAAATATCAGCATTACTATATCCATAACCATCATCAATTCCGGCAACCATATAAAAATAATTATAAATATCTTTTAAAAGATCACGGGGACAAAATTGAGCCTTACTCCAGACATATTCCCACTTCTGTTGCGATTCTATATTATTTTTCAAAGCCTTACTTACTAGTTCAAACCTTTTAATCTCATCATCTAAATATTTAATTTCTTTAATCATCTTTTTTAACATGCTATAACAAGCCTTAGAACTATACCCATTCTGAATTAATAAATCATAAAATTCTTTAGGATCACATAAATGTAAGACCTTACCGCCATCCATATAATATTTAATCTCGTTATTTTCTGTAAAAACCGGCGTATTATTTAAAACCAGTTCTTTTTTCTCATTATTTTTTTTAGTATATAAAAGATAACTACTAGGTAAGTCTTCTAAACTATTTTTCATATATAAAACTTGGTTTTCTATTCTTTTTGCATTATTATTATTACCAGTTAAATACTGAATTACTAGATAACCATTTTGTAAATATTTTTGATACAAATCTAAAAATGTTTTCGTATTACTTTCCTTAATTTTATTATCATCCCCCTTTATCTGATATTCCTCTATTAAAGAGGCCATGCCTTCTTCTAAAGGACCATTAAAGCCCTTATTATTAAACTTAGCATTGCTTTTAATAACATCTAAAATTATCATTGCCGCAAAATCATTTTCGGTTTTTAAAGAGGCTACAATAACATCAAATAAAGGAATATATTCTTTAATAACCCCTTCATTATAAGAATTAATTAACTTATCTATTGTTAATTCTAACTTCGTAATAATATTTAAAATTAAGTTACATAAGTCAAATTTACACTTAATTTCTTCTTCTTCCTCTTTATTTTTTAAAGCCCCATCACTTATTAGAAATTGGGTACTAATTTTTTCTTTTTCTTTATTAGTATTATTTTTTATAGCCCTTAAATTTATTTTAGTATCTTTTAATACATCAATAAAACTTCTTATAGTACTTTTAGGTATTTTATATTCCATTATTATTCACTTTCTTTATTTAATCATCTTAATTTCCTAATAACATTTTTCTAAAAACACTAGTAGTAAACATTAATTAGGGATTTTTATTCTATCATTTCTACCTTAATTGTCAACCTAATTTAGAAAAAAAGTAAGCCTAAATTCTGACAATTGTTTTCAAAATGTAAAAAACACTTTCAAAAGTCCGAAATATAAGCAAAATTTAGCCAAAATAAAGAAAACTTATAGTAACACTCCTTGCAAATATGCTATAATGCTTTAGAGGAGAGATTAAAATGAATAAGAAAATACAAAAAGTAGTTGCTCTTAGTATTGCCAGTATGACATTACTTAGTGGCTGTGGGGCTAAAACAATACCAACTTTAAATGATGGAAGCCAGGCTATTGTTACCTTCAAAGATGATGTTAAGATTAGTATTAACGACTTTTATACCAAAATGAAAGATCGTTACGGTACTGAGGTTATCCTTAATATGATTGATAAGATGATCCTAGAAAAGAAGTATGCCAATGCCATAGAAGATGCCAAAAAGAATGCTGATTCAGTTATGAGTCAATTAGAGGCTAGTTATGGTGATAAATTACTTAGCGCTATCCAAACTTATACGGGATATCAAACTCTTGATGAATATAAGGATTATGTATACTTAAGTTACTTGCAAAATAAAGCCGCTGAAGATTATGCCAAAGAAAATATTAGTGAAAAAGAAATCAAAAAATATTATAATGATGAAATTAAACCTGATATTAAAGTTTCGCATATTTTAATTAGTGTAAACTACGCTTCTGATGCTTCTGATGATGATAAGACTAAGGCTAAAAACGAGGCTAAGGCTAAAGCTCAAGAAGCCCTAGATAAACTAAAGGCTGCTGATAAGAGTAAGATTGCCGAAACATTTAGCGAACTAGCAAAAGAGTATTCTAATGATGATTCTTCTAAAGACGATGGCGGTAACT
>CAKORQ010000005.1 GCA_934101445.1 uncultured Bacilli bacterium
ATTTATCTACATCATCATCTTTAAAAACACATATATTAGTTGCATTCTCTTTTTCAAAGATTGGTACTTCCCTATGATACTCTTTTTCAATTATCTTACTTTCAATATTTTCCCTTTTAGCATTTAAAATATCTATAGCCTCTCTTCTTAACTCATTAAGAACAGTTAAAGGTACAAAAACATCATCATCTAAATTACAATCTAATTTTCTAAATTTATAAACAGTTCCTCCTAATTTAGTTATTTTTTCAATAATACTATCTTTAGTTAAAGGTCTATTTTTAGCCTCAGCAACAACGGCTCCCTTAAGTACGATATCATTTATACCATCACTTACTTTAAATACTATTTCTTCATTTTTATGTAAAATTATATTACCCGTAAGCATTACTTTGCGAGGCTTGTTTTCAATATCTTTTGCTATCCAATCGCTAATATATTTAGATGATGTTAAAAATACCTCATCAAAAACATTAGGTTTTTTCCAAATAGGTAAACTAATTACCATACCTGCTTTTGCCTCTTTAACCAAATTGCCTTGTAGATAAAAATCATTTACAATTGTCCCAATTTCCCCTTCAGGACCTTTAATTCTTAAGCCATCATTAATATGCAATTCATCTTCTAATTTTATTAAAGCGTTAGTCTTTGTAAGTTTAACAACTCTTCCTATTTTCACCCCTACATTATTAGGTTGACTACCATTTATTACATCACTATTACTAACATTATTTAAAAATCCTAGAGTATACTTACGATTAAAAACCTTTTTTAGTTTATCCAAAATATTATAATCTATAACTACTTTATGATTTTCTATATAACTATCAATGGCCTTACGATAAAATTTAGTAACTAAATAAACGTATTCCTTAGATTTCATTCTTCCTTCAATTTTAAAAGAATTAACCCCAATATCTATCAACTTTCCAATACTAGAAACAGCACATAAATCCTTCATTGACAAGGGATATTTTTTATCATTATTTAACACTTCATTGTCTTTACCTACTAATTCATATGGTAAGCGACAAGACCCAGCACAAGCCCCGCGATTGCCACTACGACCACCAACTAAACTAGAAAATAGACATTGTCCCGAATAAGACACACACAAAGATCCATGAACAAATACTTCAACATCAAGTCCGGTTTTTTCTTTAATCTCTTTAATTGTATCTATATCAGTTTCCCTGGCTAAAACAATCCTTTTAAAACCTAGTTTTTTAGCAACTAAAGCCCCTTCAACATTATGAATATGCATTTGTGTTGAGGCATGAATTTCTAAATCAGGAAATTTTTGATGAATTAAATCATACATTCCCAAATCCTGAATTAAAACAGCATCAACTCCATTTTGATGAGCAAAACGTACAAATTTTATAAAATCATCAACTTCTTCATCATATATTAAAGTATTACAAGTCAGATAAACTTTAACCCCATAACGGTGGGCATACTTTATAGCCAAGACTAACTCATCATCAGAAAAATTTTTAGAATAAGCCCTGGCGCCAAAGTGATTTCCTCCTAAATAAACGGCATCGCAGCCACCTTCAATCGCCCATTTTAAACATTCCATATCGCCGGCTGGCGCTAATAATTCATATTTCATAATATCCAATTCTTTCTAAAAAGAGTTTAACACCGACATTAAACTCTTTTATTTTTTATAAGCATACAAACGATGTACTTCTTTAATAGTTAAAGGGCGATATTCCCCCGATTTTAAATTTCCTAATTCCAGGAAACCATATTGTTCACGCTTTAACTTTTCAACTTCATGACCAACAGCTTTAAATAAATTCTTAACAATATGATTTCTACCTTCCGTAATTGTAATTTCTACTAAATCCGTACATTTTACAATATCGTGTTTCTTAATTTTAACTCTAGTTGGTTTACACAAAACTTTATCTACAACAATACCACTTTTAAGTTTATGTAATTCTTCCATCGTTAAATTGCCTTCAATTTTAGCAATGTAAGTCTTTTCTACTTTGTTCTTAGGATGCATTAAAATATTTGCTAAAGTCCCATCGTTAGTTAAAATAATTAAACCAGTTGTATCATAATCAAGACGACCTACTGGATAAATTCTTTTATCCGTAGCAATTAACTCAGTTACAACGTTGCGATTAAATTCATCATTCAAACTGCATATATATCCTCTAGGTTTATTAAGTAAATAATACTCATAACTTTCTTTCGTAAGTTGGCGACCATTTACCGTAATAATATCAGTTCCACTTACTTTCGTCCCAAGTTCTGTAACAATACTTCCATTAACGCTAACTTTACCACTTACTATTAACTCTTCTGCTTTTCTTCTAGAAGCAACACCAGCCTGAGCAATAACTTTTTGTAATCTTTCCATAATTTAACTCCTAACTAACGTTTTTTTTGCATTAGTATAATATCATAATATTATCTATTAAGCAATTTATTTTGCTTCTTCTGAGGCTCTAGTTTCTCGAATAACGGTAATTTTAACTGTTCCCGGGTATTGCATTTCTGATTCGATTTTTTCTTTCATATTACGAGCAATTATCTTAGCCTTAGCATCATCAATTTCTTCTGGTTTAACCATAACCCTTACTTCTCGACCGGCTTGCATAGCGTAAGTTTTTTCAACACCCGCAAAAGAATTACCAATGGTTTCTAATTGTTCTAACCGTTTTACATAGTTTTCTATTGAATCATTTCTAGCCCCGGGACGAGCCGCTGATAACGTATCTGCAATCTGCACTAAAACAGCAATTATACTCTTAGGTTCCGAATCTCCATGATGCGAAGCAATAGCGTTGATAACAGTTTCGTCTTCATGATATTTTTTAGCAAGCATTACTCCTAATTCAACATGGGAGCCCTCAACTTCATAATCGATAGCCTTACCAATATCATGTAATAACCCAGCACGACGAGCTAAATTAACATTTTCTCCTAATTCTGATGCCATAAGTCCGCATAGATAAGCAACCTCCAATGAATGTTGTAAAGCATTTTGACCATAACTAGTACGATAATTCAAACGCCCGATAATATTAATCAATTCAGCATCAACTTTGCTAAGACCTAAATCATATATGGCATTATTACCTAAATCAGTAATTTTAGTGTTTATATCATTACAAATTTTAGTATATACTTCTTCAATTCTAGTTGGATGAATACGACCATCCTTAATTAAAGTTTCAATAGTAATTTTAGCTATTTCTCTTCTTAAAGGATCAAAAGAAGATATAACAATAGCCTCCGGCGTATCATCAATTATTAAATCAACTCCTGTAACAGCCTCAATTGTCTTAATATTACGACCTTCTCTACCAATAAGACGACCTTTCATATCATCACTCGGAAGAGCAATCGTACTAACTGTTTGTTCATTAGCAACATCTGCCGAATATCTTTGCATTGCTGATACAATAATCCCCTTTGCAACTTCATGAGCATTTAATTTTGCTTTTTGTTCTTCTTCTTTAATATAATCAGCAATTTCTAAAGACATCTCTTCTTCTACTTTTTTCATAATTAAATCGCGAGCCTTATCCCTTTTCAATTTGCTAATTTCTTCTAATTTTTCTATTTGTTTTTTTAATATTTCATCTATTTTCTCTTCTTTATCTTGCAACTTTTTTTGTTTATCTAGGATATCATCATCTTTTTTATCTAAATTGTTAGAACGTACTTGTAATAACTCTTCACGTTTATCTAGACTATTTTCTCTTTTATCAAGTCGATCTTCTAACTCTTTTAATTCTTGTTTACGTTCCTTTACTTCTTTCTCAGTTTCTTCTTTAACTCGTAAACTTTCCGCTTTTATTTCAGCTAAACTATTTTTTTTAGCCTCTTCCGCTTTTCTAACAGCATCACCAATCATATCTGCCGCTTTAGTTGCTAAATTTTTCTTTTTTATCATATAAGTAACGATGACAATAATTGCCCCGACAAAAAGTCCCAAAATTAAGAAAATAATGGATAATAAATTTAATTCCATATAATTTTCTCCTCTAATAGAAATTAATCTATACTTTTATTATAATTAATTTTCTCAGATTTAGCAATGATTTTTCCCAAAAGAAAAAGAGTCCTAAGATAACTATCTTAATAAACTCTTATTTTTTACTACACGATTTTCATTTCAATCTAAATTTTATTCAAAATTTTAAGTAGAAGTTAATAACTTTTGATTTCCAGAAATTACTTGTTTTACTAATTTTTTTATTATCCTTCTTCGTCCTAACGTAGCATCGATATTTAGCATATAATTAGTACTAGTTACCTCATCATATCCATACCATAAGGATATTGAATAATCATGGCTATATATACAAGCCCATGAATCTAATACCGAATATTCACTAATTCCCAAAGCATCAGTTTTAGCTCTATCTATAGTAGTTGTCCCTGTTTTACCAGCAACCTCGGCATTGCCAACTTCTAAAGTTCCCAATATCTTTCCATATTTTATAGCATAAAGTAAAATATCATTTATATATTTAGCGGTTTTTTCACTGCATACTTTCTCTTTTTGATAAGACTTTTCTTTTACTTCATTATTATCTCGATAAGTAATTCTAGTATAAGAATATGGCTCTATATAATATCCGCCCCTAGCATACGTTCCATAGGCTGCTGACATTTGCAAAGGAGACACCCCTTCAAATGCCCCAATAGATGCTGATTCATACAAATTCTTTCCGTAATCAATACCAAAAGAATGAACAAAATCAGCAATTTTAGTTTTATCGACCTGTTGAAATACTTTTAAGGCGGGAACATTTCTTGAATCAGATAAGGCTTGTTTAATAGTAATATACCCTTTATAATCACGCATAGCGTTTACAATTCTTGTCCCATCAGAATAAGTATAAGGAGCATCTAAAATTATATCTTTAGGAGTACCACCGTTAAATTCAAAATATGGCCCATAATCCATAAATGGTTTTATTGAAGAACCTGGAGCCCTTCTAATACGGGTTGCATAATTATATTGTCTGGCCCCAGTTCTGTTACGACCACCGCCAATTGCCATAATTGAACCATCTGAAACACTAGTTATAGCAATACCGGCTTGTATAACATCATCTTTAAAATTCTTTTTATTATTCATAACGTCATTTACAGCATCTTGAACAGTTGTATCTAAAGTGGTTTGAATTATCATTGGTACATTATAAGGATTTAATCCCGTATCATTTATAACTTCATTAGTTACCGTATCTATAAAACTTTGATATTTATTAGTACCGGTTTTCTTACCAATAAGCATACTAGAAACAGAAATATTTAAAGCATCTTGAAATTGTTCATCAGTTATATAACCATGTCTATGCATTAAATTTAATACTTCATTACGCCTTTTCGTGGCATTATAAACATTTTCATATGGATCAAAGTCAGATGGGGCATTAAATAACCCGGCAATAAGGGCCGCTTCTGCTAAATTAATATCCTTTACACTTTTCCCAAAATAATTTTGACAAGCCATTTCCACCCCATAACTATGGGCTCCTAAAAAAGGATAATTAACATATATTTCTAAAATTTCTTCTTTAGAATAATTTTTTTCTATTTGAAACATTGATAAATATATATCAGTAAATTTTCTTATTATTCCTTCTATTCCCGTCGAAACATTAGAAGTAAATACTTGTTTAGATATTTGCATGGTTATTGTTGAGGCGCCACCTGCATTACTATCTCCTTTTAAATGATTCATGGTTGCCTTAACAAATCTCACTAAATCAAATCCTTGATGTTGAAAATATCTTGAATCTTCAGCGGCCACAATGGCATCAACTAAAACTTGAGGCAAGTCTTGATAAGTAACTAATTCTCTATCCTCAATACCAAGTCTAGTTATTTCATTTCCTTTTTTATCAAGCATTATAGTAGATTGCCTCATATAAAGATTTCTTTTATCAAATACAGGAGCATTCCTAACAATATAATTAACGCCTAATCCCACCGAAAGAATAATACAAAAGAAAAAAAGAAAATTTAAGAACACAATAAAATGAAATTTCTTCTTCTTTTTCTTCTTTTTATTAACTACATACATTGCAAAAAGCCCCCTTTTCTAACGACTACAATTAATAGTAACACAAGTAAAATACACTTGCAAGATACATAGTTTACTTTTTTTAAAATTTTTATTATCTAACTTAATTATCAGATTTTTTTAATGTTTTTATCTAACGTTTTGTTCATAACATCATTAAAATTATAATGTTTTCTTATCATAAGTTCTAACTCACTTAAAACAGTTGGATTATTGGCTAAATAGTTCTTAGCATTTTCTCTCCCTTGCCCAATTTTCTCGCCTTTATAAGAATACCAAGCCCCACTTTTGTTAATGATTCCAATATCACTGGCTATATCTAAAACTTCGCCAGTATGAGAAACCCCACTGCCATAAATAATATCAACAGATGCCGTTTTAAATGGAGGTGCTACTTTATTTTTAACAACTTTAATATTGGTTTTATTGCCAATAAATTTATCACCATCCTTAAGTTGCTCACCACGTCTTATGTCTAAACGAATACTAGCATAAAATTTTAAGGCGCGCCCGCCGGTTGTGGTTTCAGGATTACCAAACATAACACCAACCTTTTCTCTTAATTGATTAATAAATATGGCTGTTGTCTTTGTTTTATTAATAGTGCCTGATAGTTTTCTTAAAGCCTGACTCATAAGCCTTGCCTGTAATCCTACATGGCTATCGCCCATATCTCCTTCAATTTCTGCTTGGGGTACTAAGGCTGCAACTGAATCTATAACAACGATATTAACCACTTCGCTTCTTACTAAGGCCTCACATATTTCTAGAGCTTGTTCTCCAGTATCGGGTTGACTTAAAAGTAATTCATTAATATTAACTCCTAAATTTTTGGCATATACAGGATCTAAAGCGTGTTCTGCATCTATAAATGCTGCCCTTCCCCCTCGCCTTTGTACTTCTGCAATGGCATGTAAAGCAAAGGTAGTCTTACCACTTGATTCTGGCCCGTATATTTCAATGATACGCCCCTTAGGATACCCGCCTACACCTAAAGCAATATCCAAACTTAAAGAACCGCTAGGAACTACCTCAACATTTAAATGTTCCTGAGAACCTAAACGCATAACAGCACCTTTCCCAAATTGCTTCTCAATGTCAGCAAGAACTTGCTCAAGAACCTTTTCTTTATCTTTTTCTATAGTTAAATCTTTCATTCCAAACCTCCTATTTTCAAAGAATTTCTAAATTTATACTATCACAAGAATATCACTATGACAATGATATTCTCATGAAGGGTATTATTTACCCTTCTAATTATATTATTACCCACTAGTTGGGAATTTCCTTCAAAAATTTTAAAAAAACTTGTATTTCTACAAATTTTCTTACTTTTTTAATAAAATCATGATTATTTATTTAAATTTATTGTTTTATCCAAAACTCTTAAAAAATCGCTCTTACTAAATGGTTTAACAAGCATATCAACAATATTATATTTAAATGCCTTATCAATCATATCTTTTGAGTCCTCACCAGTAATAATAGAAATTGGAATCTTACTATAATGATTACTATTTTTTAAATACTCCAAGACTTCAAATCCCCCAACATTTGGCATATTTAAATCAAGTAAAATGGCTAAAATATTATATTTATTACTACTAATAATATCAATAGCCTCTTTTCCATCTAAAGCAACTACTCCTTTATACATACCATCCATTACTTTTAAGGCAAAATTATCTACTATTTTTGAATCATCTACTATTAAAACCACATCCTCAAGCGGTGCTGTTACTGTGTTAATTACCGGTCTTATCTCTGGTTCTGGCATACGCGATAATGCCTTTTCACCACTTAAATATCTCTTTACTATGGACGTCATATAACTAACTGTTTTTAAAAGATTATCATATTCTTTTTCAATAAAATGTTGATTTTCTTGTTTACCAGCCATTTCGTGCTGTAAAAATATTTCAGCTTCTTTAGTAAAACCTAAATATCTAGCATCACTTTTAATAGAATGAGCAAATATTCCGTAATCTTGCCAATTTTCATTATCCTTACTTCTTTTCAAATTACTTAACTTTTCATCAATGCCATCTAAATAATCTTGGAAAGTTTCATTATAAATATCCATATCTCCAAAAAGTTCTAATGCTTTATCAGTATCTACCCCGTTTTGTTTTAAAAAATTAATATCCATATTTGTTATTCCTTTACTATTTTAAAATTTGTTAAATTCATATATATTCTAGCCTCACCAAGATTAACAAAGCCATTATAAATTTTGGCTAATCCTAATAAAATATCACCATTATACATATAAATTTCTTCATAATTTCTTTTCATAACTAATCTTCCATCTACCATCTATGATTATTATAATTTAAACCTCGTTTTTATGCAACAATAAAGTAAAATTATAGTAAATTTGTAAGAAACTAATTGTCTTTTTAAGCAAACTATTATAAAATCAAATTAAGGCTATAGTATAGGTGATTTATGAATAATAATAAATATGAATTTAAATATAAAAATAATCATTTTTTCAAAAAAATATCTCCGTTATTTTTAATATTATACGTTTTATTAATAATTGTTTTATACAAAGAAATTTTCCTGTTATACTTATATATTCCCGCCATTATTGCTTGCGGAATCTTGATTCTAATATGGATGTATTTTTTTAAAAAGAAAGCATCTATTACTAAAGGAACATTTGAATTTTTCGATGATGAATTTTATTACACAACTTATAAAAAAACTATTGCTATAAGATACAAAGAAATCGACAATATAACCGAAATGGAATATATTGATAAGTTTTTAATATTTAAAAAGAAAAGCAAGCAATATCAAGTAAAAATAATTAATGCTGGTAGTTTTTATTTTCCATATTATAACTCTTCAACAGAAAAAGCAATTAATCTTTTAAAGGATAAAATATCTCTAAAAAATTATAATTAAAAATTATTATTAAATAATTTCTAAATTTATTCTTAACATGGTACACAATAAAACCATGTTTTTTTATCATCAAAGTTCAAAATTCCTAAAAAGAAAAAAAGCATTGACGATTACTCACCAACACTTAATTTATTCTTTGTTATTTTATTAACGCATCAGATTGAATTGTTTTTTCTCTTTCGTTACCAGTTCTAGTCCAACCATCTAGACTTTCGCTAGTACTCCATTTATACTGATATGTAACATTTTCTTCCGTATCAACTATTGGATCTTTACAATCCAGTGTCTTTTTAACACAAGTATGGGTTCCCTCATCATAAATATAATTTACCGAATCTGGACATTCATAACCTTTAATTGTCCCCTTGATTACTTTTGTACAAGTTTTTTTATCTTTATCTAAAGTAGCATCTTTATCTTCACAATAATATTCTTCACTAGATTCAACATGTCTTGTACAAGTCATTGTTTCTCCAGTTCCATTTGGAGTAAATCCTTCTGGACAAGAATATTTATATGTTGTTGTTGTTTCTTTTTCAGCAGTTGTATAACATGTTGTACCTTCTCGCTTATAACCAGTAGGACAAGTATATTGTGTTTCGGTAGTATTCTTAGTTGGTTCTACTGAATCAATTCTCTTGCAAGTATTAGTTGTAACATCTAAATCATAACCAGCATCACAACTATAAGTAGTATTACTTTTTGTTGTAGTTGTAGCCTCATAAGTACAAGTAGTTTTATCATAAGATAATGTTCCACCTTTGTCACAGGTTGGAGTAGTGCTACTACATACTCTAGCCTCATAAGTCTTATCTTCTTTTGTAGAACAAGATCTATTTTCATAAGTTACATTATCTTTACCACTACATACTTTATTAGTTACAGAACCACTGCCAGTTGTACAATATCCATTACCATCATAAGTTCCTACGCTACAACGAGCATCAGTACTTATACAAGAATATACGGATTTATTTCCAACAGTTGTTCTAGTACATAATATTTTACCAGTACTTGTATAACCGCTTCTATCATAGCTTGATTTACCAGCATCTTTTCCGTTATCCCATTGAGCAGGAGTCTTACTACCAGCACTCTTACACATACCATCGGCTGTTTCAGTTGTACCACTTGGACAACTACAAGATTGATTATTATTTACCCTCTTACATAAGCCATTTGCAGTTTCTGTTGTGCCACTTGGACAACTACAAGATTCATATGTTTTTGTTCTTACACAAGTTCCAAACCATCCTTCAGTTGTACCACTTGGACATGAACAAACTTCATTAGTAGATGGATTATATGAACATGTAGTACCATTTAATCTATCTTCAGAATATTTACAAGTTATAGATGTACTTGATGTTTCCTGTCTTTTTGCAGCAACTGTTATAACTTTTTCACATTTTTTAGTAATTACATTATAATTATAACCATTAGCCGTATCACAAGTGTAAGTTGTTGTTCCTGGTGTTACAGTAGCCTCAACATATTTAACACATACATTATTCACTTCTGTATATCCAGTAGGACATTTTGTCTCTGTTTTATCTACTTCTTTATTTGGAGTAGCAGTTTCATCATAACCACCAGAAGTATTTTTCTTAGCATCAGTTACAGTTGTAGTATCTTCAAAATAAACAGGTGTTGCCGGAATTGTTTCTCCCGTACCTTCTTTATAACATTTATTAGTACTAGAATCTAATTTATAACCTTCTTCACAACGATAAGTATTTTTACTGTTATAGATAGGTTTTTTAAATTCATATTCTTTTACAGTTTTAATAACGTTACCATCTTTATCAACTGTTTCATTATCTTTTATTTTATCTTCATCGTCATCTTCATTGTTATTAATACTATCATCTTTTTTTGTATCATCTGATTTATCAGTTGTACTTGAGTCCTTACCAGGATCAGATGCTACATTATTATTAGTAGTATTACTAGTTGTAATAGTTTCTAAAACATAATCACTTGAAGTATCACAAGCAAGTTGAGTTTTTAAAACATATTCACTTGTACCAGTTTTAGTAATTTGAGCATAAGAATTAGTTTTATTACAAGATTTATTATTCTTATCTACAAAATCAGAAACTAACTTTTTACTAATCATACTTTCTAAATTAATAGTAGATGACTCTCCAATATTTTCAGGCATATTGCCCCCAGAAGTATAATAACTTTTAGCAGCCTCTTTCATAATATTTAAGTTAGTAGTAAACGCTTGTTTAAAATTAGCTTCTTTATTTGTTTTAGGCATAACAATCATCATAACTATAACAGTTAAAGCAATAATACCGACAACAAATAAAATGTTTTTCCAATTAATTTTTATTTGATATTTATTATCTTCATACATAACAAATCCCCCCTTATTATGCTATTTTTCTTGTTCTTGAATTACTCTTAGTTTCTGCAAACATATCTACGTCATAAATCTTATCAAGATCAATTACTTTTTCATTTTCTTCATCTTTGAAACCGTTTACCGCCTTAGCATATACACTTGAAGCATTGCTAAGTGCATTAAAGTAAATAACATTTACAGCATCAACATCTTCTAAAGCAATGGCTTCTGGACATTTATCGGCTAAAGCAATAATAGTACTTGGAACCATAGTATCTTCAATACTATTCTCAGCATCAATACTATTTGTTAAAGAAATATTATACTGTTTTTGTAACTCAGATTTAATTGTAGCATATTCAGCCGATGTAATATTTAAGATATCACACAACTCAGAACCAGTATAAATAGTATACACGCTTCTAATAACCATTTTTTGTGCTTCTTTATTTGGTGCAAAATAATTTAATCTAACTAATTCTTCCCATTGAGTATTACCCTTTGTAATATTAGAACGTCTTGGACTTATGCTTCTATCACTATTATCACTACGACCACAGCACATATCAACTATAACTTGTCCGCAAAAAGCATCCTTTTGCCATTTTACAGTTTGACTATCATTAGGATTTTGTTCCCAAATATCTTCTGGCTTTGTATTTTTATATATTACTTTAACAGCAGGAACGTTATTCCATGCAACTTGTACCATTTCACATACAGTTTCATATAACGCTATATCTTTAACGTAATGAGCATCAAAATTAGCAAATTCTCCTTCGGGAGTTACATTACCATCAATTAACATATTGTTTGCTACATATTTCAAAAAGTTCTTAGCCACTGTTTCATCATTTGGATAAACAGATAAATGATGTAAAAATGCTTCACATTGATCTAAGAAAGCTTTTTGATTAGCATCTTTATAAAAGCTTGATAATGAACCTTTACTTTTATTCTTCATGCAATTAACATAATATTCATAGATGAATTTTTTTCCTCTATAAGTAACAGTAAATTGTTCAACATTTCCCATTGTTATTTGAATACCATAAATATTTTCATTAGCTCCAACAATTCCATCGGCATATGCATTTACAAATGAACCATACACATCATTAAATGATGGTGTTGCAGCCTCCGCTTTCACCTCAACATTTGATAAAGCAACACCAGCAGCAACGGCACTAGCGCCCTTTAAAAAATCTCTTCTTGATATTTTATTTTCCATTTCCATATTGATTCCCCCAATCAATTTACTCTTTCAGGTATATCTCAAGTTGTTTTTCGCCACATATATTAACACAAAATACACATCTTGTCAATTACTATTCACTATGGTATAATTTACTTACGGGGCAGCATTGGTTTCGACAGATATTTGTAAATTTTAGATGGCAAGTAGTCATGAAAACGACTTAAAATTTTCAATTAAATTTAAATGACGAAACAGAAGGAAACTTTGGTTTCAACTTTGCTCCTTCATTTGCTTAAGTAAGCATTGGAGCTGCTTATCCTAAATTTATCTGTGATTTAGTTTAAGTATCATATTAGCAGGTTATATCATTTTATTTGATCAGAATAAAGTGATGAATCTTATCTAATCTAGTTATAAATAAGGTAAGTTAAAGCCATTTTTATAATGAAATTCAAGTTTTAACTAAACTTGTAGAAGTCTAAAGTTTAGATATTTGGACAGGAGTTCAACTCTCCTCTGCTCCACCAATAAAAAAATAACTCAAATTTTTGAGTACTAAATATTACGTACTAGAATAAAATTCTAGTTTTTTTATTACCTAAATTACTTTACAACCAACACTTTCTATTATAAAGTAATATCAATTGGGTTCGAAAAGGAGATAAATCATGTACTTATTAGATGAAGATTATACAAAACTAGCCACTTTATACAATTCTATATTGAATTTATTAAAAACTGAATTTACTAACTACTATCAAGTGACCCTTGAAAATGCTATCTCTTATATTCATGACTTTTATTTACAATTACAAGTAAAATCTTCGGATACTTTTATTCCTCATCTTTACAATCTTCCAAGCGATGGTATCCTAAGTTTATATGGTTTTCAAATATGTCGATACACAAATATTCTTTTATTCGATTTTCTAAATATATTAGAATTAAAACCTATTATTCAGTATATTTATATTGATAATAAAAATGATTGGCACCAAGTAAATGCTATAAACGCTAACCATGTTGTCGTTTGTATTTTTCAAAATAATAATAAATTATTTCTCGATTTACATAATAATATTTATTTTAATGACGATTTAACTCTAATTAATATTCCATCACAAATAACAGTTCAAAATCTACTATATATCCCAATCTTAAAAGATATAAATGACATTATAAATAAATATATAAGCGCCCAAAAACTCGGCATTAAACATTTATATAATTAAATTTTCTCATCAAAAAAAGGCTACATTTGCGCCTTTAATAATCTTGTTAATATCGAAATCAAATTAGTATCAGTTACAGCATCAACATAAATACCTGCACCATCTATTATTTCTTCTAAAATTTTAACTTTATTAGGAACCATTTCTAATTTTTCATCAATTCCCATTACTAAAAAATATTTAGTCCCACCATACATAGTTTCATTTAAAACCACATATTTTTCATTATTCTCTAAAGTAATTATTGTATTTGTTTTCAAGCCCATAAACTACTCCCGTTAATTATTAAAACTATCATCATTATTTAAATAATTAAATAAATCATTTAATTCATTTAAAGAATTATCTTCTAAAGAAGTATCTGCCTCATGTAAATCTTCTTTATCTTCAGCAGCAACATCTTTTTCTTCTTCATTAGCAGGCAATTCAGTAACATCTACCACTTTTTGTCTATCATCATGAGTATCTTCTAAATTATTATCATCAAAGCCATACATTGACGAAAAATCAAATGAAGTATCTAAACTTTTATCATCAGCTTCTTCTTTTTGAGCAACAGTATCTTCTTTAACAGGTTCTTCTACATTCTCCCTAGGAGCATCTTCATTACTGCTTCCAAAAATATCATTATCAAAATCGAAGTTAAAATCATTATCATCATCAAAACTGAAAGGAACTTCTTTTTCTTCTTCTTCAGTTTTAACTTCTGCCTCTTCTACAGTTTGAGCCTTCTCCGAAATAAAGTCAGTAGCGTCTTTTAAAGCGTCTGTATAAAATTCAACAGTTTCTTTTACAGAATCGTACTTTTCTAATTCTGAAGTATTATCTCTTAATTTATCAATTAAGTCTTTAACATTAATTTTTAAATTTTCTAATTCATTATCAGTATTATCATATTCTTTATCAATTTCGATAATTCTTAGAATTCTTTCCATTTCCCAATAAATATCTTTAGTCTTGTTTAATAAATCTAATAATTTAGTATTTTCTTCTTTAATACCTTTAAATTTTTCTGCATTACTTCTGGCTTCTTCTTCATTTTGTGTAGCTTCTGTAACCACATTTTTAATTTTATCACACTGTTCTAAAATAATTTGTTTATTCATAACTATCCGTCCCTCTATTATTACTATAAATAAACTATACCATAAATAAGGACTTAATGCAATAAAAAAAGAACTCTAAACAAGTTCTAATTTTACAGTTAGAGCATCGTCTCCAACTCTTTCTTTTAATTTAATAATTCTAGTATATCCACCTTTTCGATCTTTATATTTAGGTGCTAGTTCATTAAATACTTTACTAACTACATCTTTATCATTATGTAAGAAAGCAAGTGCTTTTCTTCTAGCAACTAGAGAACCATCTTTACCATAAGTAATCATACGATCAACAAATTTTCTAGCTTCTTTAGCTCTTGCTTCAGTTGTTACAACATAACCATTGTTAATAACATCTTTAGTAAGACCAGCAAGAATACTTCTACGAATACGAGATTCTCTATTTAATTTTCTGTACTTTGTCATATTACCTCCTAATAATTAGTCTTTAAAATTTAGACCCATTTCTTTAACTTTATCAATTACTTCTTTTAAAGATTTTTTACCTAAGTTTCTAATCTTTGTAACTTCAACTTCTTTTTTGTTAATTAAATCTTGAACAGTATTTACGCCTGCTCTCTTCAAACAGTTATAAGCACGAACAGAGAATTCAATTTCTTCAATAGGAGTTTCTAAAGTCTTAGTAATTGTATCTACTTTCTTTTCTGCCATAATTCCACCAACATCAGCAATATTATTTAAATCAGCAATAATATTAAAATGTTCGATTAAAATCTTAGCAGATAAAGCCATTGCTTCTTCGGGAGTTATTGAACCATTTGTATAAACATTCATAATTAGTTTATCAAAATTCTCATTTTGACCTACACGAGTTGGTTCTACTTCGTAACTAACTCTTTCAATAGGTGAATATAAACTATCAATAGCAATAACTCCTAATTTTTTTTCTCCAAGTAATTTCTCATTTGCTTTTGCATCAACATATCCACGACCAGTATCAATAGTCATTTCCATATCAATTTTGCCGCCCTTAACTAAATTACAAATAACTAAGTCAGGATTTACAACTTCAATTTCGGCATCGCAAGCAATCATACCAGCAGTTACTTTTCCTTCAGTATTTGCTGTTAAGTGAAGAACCTTATTTGCTAAACTTTCTTTACTAGCATGATTAATTAATACTACACTCTTTAAATTTAGAATAATTGTTGTTACATCTTCAACTACGCCATCAATTTTTTGAAATTCATGCATTACTCCATCAATTTTAACAGAAGTAATAGCACATCCAGGTAAACTTGATAACATAACTCTTCTTAAAGCATTACCAATAGTAGTACCAAATCCTCTTTCTAGTGGATCAAGTTCAAATCTTCCATAGTGACTATTTTCAACATATTCTGCAATTTTATAATCAGGTTTTTCAAATTTTATCATATAATTACAGTTTCCTTTCTTAATTTCTTGGACGTTTTGGTGGACGACATCCGTTATGTGGAACTGGTGTAATATCATTAATTGCAGTAATTTCTAATCCAGCAGTTTGTAGAGAACGAATAGCATTTTCTCTACCGGCTCCTAAGCCTTTAACAAATACTTCAACTTTTCTAACACCATTGTCAAAAGCAACTTTAGCAGCAGCCTCAGCACTCATACCAGCAGCATAAGGAGTTTTCTTTTTTGAACCCTTATAACCAATAGTACCAGCAGAAGCCCAACTAATTACATTACCATTTACATCAGTAATTGATACAACAGTATTATTATAAGTTGCATGAATATGTGCTTGTGCTTCAGGAATATTCTTCTTTACTTTTCTTTTTCTTCTATTATAAGCCATGATTGTTTACCTCCTACTTACTTATTTTTTTCTTATTTGCAACAGTCTTACCCTTACCTTTTCGTGTACGAGCATTTCTACTAGTTCTTTGACCATGAACTGGTAAACCTTTTTTATGTCTTGTACCTTGGTAAGAATTAATCTCCATCTTGTTTTTAATGTTCATTTGAACTTCACGACGAAGATCACCTTCTACAACATATTTTTCAACTTGTGCTCTAATTGCAGCAACTTCTGCATCAGTTAAATCTTTACCTTTTTTAGTTCTTTCAACTTTTGCATCATCACAAATAGTGTTAGCAAGATTTCTACCAATACCATAAATTGCAGTTAAGCCAATACAAATATGTTTTTCGTTAGGAATTTCAATATTTTTAATACGTGCCATAATTACCTCCTATTAGCCTTGTACTTGTTTGTGTTTTGGATTTTCACAAATAACCATTACTTTACCTTTTCTTTTGATAATTTTACATTTTGCACAAATTTTCTTTACAGATGGTCTAACTTTCATAATAATTCCTCCATTATCTCTTATTCCATACAATGCGCCCACGTGTTAAATCATAAGGCGATAATTCTATTGTAACTGTATCACCTGGTAAGATACGAATCATATTAACGCGCATTTTACCAGAAACGTAAGCTTTAACAGTCTTTTGAAATTTAGGTAAGTTTACTAGGTATTCGCCACCTTTTAAAACTTCCGTTACTTTTCCTTCAACTTCTATTTTATCTTCTTTAGCCATTTTATTCTCCTGTTAATATTTCGTAACCATCTTTAGTTACTAATACGGTATGTTCAAAATGAGCAGACGGACTTCCGTCATCAGTACAAATAGTCCAGTCATCATCTAACATATAGACATATCTTTCTCCCAAGTTTAACATTGGTTCGATAGCAATAGTCATGCCAGCTTTTAAAACCATTCCCGTATCTTTCTTTCCATAATTTAATACATCAGGATCCTCGTGAAGTTCCGTACCAATACCATGTCCACATAATTCCCTAACAACACTTAAATTATGTTCCTTAGCATATGTTTCAATAGCATTACTAACATTACCTAAACGGCATCCTTCTTTAACTTCTTTAATACCTGCATATAAGGCCTTTTTAGTATGTTCAAGTAAATATGCCTTTTCCTTACTAATTTCACCTACAGGATAAGTAGCAGCAGAATCTGAATGATATCCTTTATAAATCATTGAAATATCAAGTTTTACAATATCTCCATTCTTAAGCTTTCTTTTACCTGGAATTCCATGCACAACTTCATCATTAATAGAAATACATAAATAACCAGGATATCCTTCATAACCAATTGTTGATGATACACAATCATTGGCTTCCATAAAATCCTTAGCTATTTTTTCTAATTCTCCCGTTGTAATTCCCGGTTTAATATTCTTTTCTAGAAGTTTGTGGCATAAATAGTTAATATGTCCAGAGTGTTTCATTAATTCAATTTCTTTTTCACTTTTAATACTAACCATTTATACCTCCAAATATTTTTCTATATTTTCTAACATTTCTTGTGGATTATCATTTACTTTAATATTTTCTAACTTGCCAATTTTTGCAAAATAATTTAAAACTGGTTTTGTATCTTCAATATAAGTTTGATATCTAACTTTAAAAGTTTCTTCCGTATCATCGGCTCTAACTTCTAATTTACTTCCACAAAAATCGCATATTCCATCGACCTTAGGTCTAGTAGCCTCTTTAAATTTATTAAAACTACTCTTGCAATTACTGCAAATCATTCTTCCTAAAGTACGATGCATCGCCTCTTCATAATCGACATCAAGATAGATAACTACATAATCATTAATATTAAGTTCATTAAACAATTTAATTAAGGAATCAACTTGCTTAATATTTCTAGGATAACCATCAAGGATAAATCCTTTTTTAGCATCATCTTGTTTAATTCGATTTTCTAATAATTCTAAGACAATTTCATCTGGTACTAACTTGCCAGAAGACAACATTCCAGCAAGCATTTTCCCAAATTCATCATTCTTAGATTTTGCATCTCTTAGTAAATCACCTGTAGAAATATGAACATAATTATATTTATTTTTTAATAATGAACTCATAGTTCCTTTACCGGCAGCAGGAGGAGCAATAAAAATAATGTTTTTCATTATCTACGATGCCTTCTTCCCTCACGGTAACTACGACTTACTAATGAACTTTCTAGTTGTTTATAAGTTTCAATAGCAACACCAACGACAATTAAAAGTCCAGTGCCACCTATTGTTACACTACTAGGTAAACCTGAAAATTTAGAAAAAATTATAGGTAACCCCGCAATAATTACTAGAAAGATTGATCCTACGATTGTAAGTCTTCCAATAACCTTGGAAATATAATCAGTAGTATCGGCTCCCGGTCTAACCCCCGGAATATAACCACCATTTTTATTTAAGTTTTTACTCATTTCTTCTGGATTCATTTCCATAAAAGTATAGAAGTATCCAAAGAATAATATAAGTACAACATATAATAGAAAACCAGTAGGACTTGTATAAACAATATAATTGTTAACAAAGTTAATTGCTCCCTCATTACCAATCAAATTAACAATTGTAGTTGGAATAGTAATAAGTGTTGATGCAAAGATTACTGGCATTACTCCGGCCGCATTCAACTTAATAGGCAAATATGATGTTTGCGCACCATAAGCACTATTGGTACGATTAGAATACTGAATAGGTACTCTTCTCTCTGCAAGTTGAATAAATACAACGCCTAGAATAATTAAAATATAAACTATTACAAATAAAGCAAATAATAAGCTACCAACAACAGTAGAATAACTGCCTGATGTAACTAAACTTTGGAAAGCCGTTACAAACATTGAAGGCATACTCTGAAT